>CACGDL010000004.1 GCA_902571795.1 uncultured Prochlorococcus sp. | reverse complement strand
TTAAATTTTTAATAATTGTTTTATTTGATCCTGGTGGGCAAAGGTCAGCATTATTAATAAGAATTGAGGGGAAATCTGAAATAACGTTTTGATTGGTTGTTGGGTTGGTTTGACTAATGGATTCAACTTTTGATTGGAATCCTTCTAATCTGCCAATACCAGCAGTAAATTTTGCAAGTTCTTCGATTTGATTAACAATGAAAAATAAAGAACCTTCAACCATTCCAAATGCAAAGCTTGCCTGAATAAAGCGTCCATAATCAATATCACCTTTAAAGTAAGGGATTGCCATTATTAAATATGGAAAGAAATTTCCAGCATAATTAATGGATCTTCTCATGACGTCTATTATTACTCTCCATATAATCAGTAAATTAAAGTTTCTCACCACTTCCCCTAAGCGTCTTTCAGTTTCACTTCGCTCAGGATTCTCCCCAGAATAAAAGGCTATTGATTCAGCATTATCTCTAATATGTACTAAGCCGTATCGAAAATCTGCTTCATATCTGAGTTGATCAAAGTCAATCTTTACTAGATTTTTTCCAGCAATTAAAAGGATAGAAGTTGCAAATGCAGCGTAACCAAATAAAGAAAAAGTAAGTGTTGTACTAATACTCCATAAAATAAGAATGTTAAGTGAAAATGTTAGTAGGGCATCAAAAATACCTAATGTGAAAGAGAGACTTTGCCCGGTAAAAGCTCGGGTATCATCTGTGATTCTTTGATCAGGATTATCTACATCGGTTTGTTCTTCATCATTGGGATTTAATTGGTAATAAGCTTTATTAGTCATATAATCTTTGACTAAACTTTTTGAGAGCCATTCTCTCCAAATTATCCCTAACTTATATGTAAAAAATATTTGGGAAACACGTATTGGTAGAGCCACAGCGAAACAACAAGCATAAATCCCCAATATCCGATAAAATCCATCTTCTTGTTTTTCTACCAAAGCATTTGTTAAATCTCTAGCTATGAATCCAATACCTGCGTTTATTCCGTTTACAGCTAAAAGCATTAATACAATTATCGCAAGAAATAACCAATGTAGCCATCTACGATTTTTTAATTGACGTCTTAAGCTAAAAAAACTGCCTGATCCAATTAGAAATAAAGCTGAGAAAAGCAATCCCCAGCTACCAGCCCAAATTGAATTGACAGTATTTACTACACCTCCAAAATATTTTTCAAGAAAAATTGGTTGAAAGCTTTCAAAAAAACTGATTATTCCTGTAAGACCAACAAGTACTATCCCGCCAACACAAAATAAAAGAGAAATCAAAAGCCATATGAATTGAAATCCATTACATTGATCTATTGGAAGAAAAAATGGCTGAGATAGCCTCCTTAATTTTTGTAATTGGTACAGTATTTTGGATTTATTATTAACTACTTTATTCATTACTCGGCGAGTTTTATAAGGTAAATTATAACTTTTAGAAGTCTATTGGCCAAAGCCAATAAATGATAGTGCCCAGTCAGGTAAATTTAAGTAATTTAAGATTGTCATATCAAATTTATGAATTTTTGAAAAAGATTTATCTAATACCCACCATAATAGAAAAGGTAGATTAAATAAAATTTGTAATTGCCATTTATAAGTTAAAACTTTCCAGATTTTTAGTAATTTAGTTTTGAGTGAAACGTCTAGTTCTTCCCAATTTTTTGAAATTAAATTGAATAAATTTTTTGATTCTGTATTTAAGGAATCTGGTGTATTCATTTTGTTTTTTACTTATTTATAACCCAAAAACATTTCTTTCGAGAGTTTTAGCCTGGGGGCCAATTCATTTTTCTTCCAGATAAAAAATGAATATGTAAATGAAAAACTGTTTGTCCTGATTCTGCTCCAGTATTAATTACTGTTCTCCAATTAGTTAAATTTTTTGATTTAGCTATTTTGCTACCAACAAAAAGTAAATGCCCTAATAGATTTATATCTTCTTCAATACAATCTAATAAACTAATAATTGGCTTTTTTGGAATAACTAAAAAATGAACTGGTGCTTGCGCTTGGATATCATTAAATGCAATACATAACTCATCTTCATAAAGCTTATCGCAGGGTATTTCTTCATTAATTATTTTTTGAAATATTGTAGTTTCAGTCATTAGATTAATTAATAGAAATTACGTCTTTTTCGTTAAACCCTTCCTTTATAAGTTCTTTGTTTAAATCATCTTTTGATGTAACTCTATCAACAAATAATATTCCGTTTAAGTGATCCATTTCGTGTTGAATACACCTCGCTAACAGTCCATCTGCTTTCATTTTACGTGGTCGCCCCATTTCATCTCTAAATTTTAATTTGATAGTTGATGGTCTAACTACATTCAAATAGACGCCAGGTATACTCAAGCAACCTTCTTCGTATGAATTAAGGGTTGTCCCAAAGTCTGTAATTTCTGGATTGATTAATATTAGAGGTTCTGCTGCTGAATCTTCAAAATTTACATCTATGACAAGAAGCTCTTTGTTGATACCAATTTGAGGTGCTGCAAGTCCAATTCCTTTAGCTGCATACATGCTTTGAAGCATTTCTCTAGCAAGTTTTCTAATCGATTCATCAACCTTAGTTATTCTTTTGGAATTTTGTCTCAATACATCATCACCAAGTTTATAAATGTCGAGAGATGGCTTACCTGTTTGTTCTTTTGCAATTTTTTCCGAGCTTCCATTTGTTCTTGACTTTTTTGCAAGTTGTGAAAAATGGTTTGCCACGTTAAAAAAGTTTTTAATTAAGAGTTTAGCTATAAAAATACTAGCACTTTAATTTACGTTCTTTATAATTTTTTAAATGAGTAATGATGATAAGCTAAAAGTTAGTCAAACTGAATCTAAAAAAACAGCTTATAAGGAATTAAATATCGTTAGGGATACAATTTTTTGGATTGATGTTGTTGGTGAAGGTCAAAATGAAAATGCCATTTTTGCCAGACCATTTAATGTCAAAGAAGCGTTTCCACAGCAATTAACAAGTAAAAAATACAATATTAAAAATAATTTTCATGGATATGGTGGTAAATCTTATAAATGTATAAATTTTAAAAATAATTTTTATTTGATATGGATAGATCAGATTACAAGGGCAGTATGGTTTCAAATTTTTAAAGAGGCAGCGTCAACTTATAGAGGCCAAAATAAATATCTCGTTTCAGTTCAAGAACCTAATCAACTATCTCAATCAATTGATGGAAATTTTGATTCTTCATTTGTCATTACTGAAAAAAATTTGTTGTATGGAATTTGCGAAATACATAATAGAGATTATTTATTTTCTTTAAATTTAAAAAAAACTAAACAAGATATTCATTTAATAAAAAAATTTAAAAATTTTGCTGGAGAATTATCTTCTAATTCATCTACTAACTTACTTTCTTGGATAGAGTGGGATTCTCCATATATGCCCTGGGAGAAAAACGACCTTTTTTTTGCTCAAATAGATTTAGATGGCGAGATACAAAAAATAAAAAAATTCTCAAATAAGCTGATAAATTCCAAAAAAAATGTTTCTTTTTTTCAACCCTATTGGATAAGTGAAACACATTTAGTATGTTCTGAAGATAGTTCTGGATGGTGGAACTTATTATTTTTAGATGTTAGTCAAATTGAGAATATTTTTATTAAGAAAAGAGTAGAGAGAAATTTGATTGAATATGGAGCACCACAATGGGTCACTGGAATTACATTCTTTTCAGGGACTATAAAAAATTTATTTTGTTTAGCAAAAAAAGAAAATAGTTTAATAGTGGAACAATATAAAGATCTTGAATTTGTTAAAGAATTTTCTACTCCTTTTACCTCAATAAGTGATTTCAGTGTTTTTCGGCAAAAAGTTCTTTTTAAAGGTTATGGATCTGATTTTTTGGGAATTGTATTTGAAATTGATTTTGCAAAAAAAGTTTTATCAAATTTATCCGAGCAGATATCTTTTGATCATATAAAAGATTGTTCAAAACCTGAAACATTTTGGTTTAAAGGTTTTGAGGCTCAATCTACTCATTCTTTTCTTTATAAGCCGTTTGTTGAAAATTTTAGAAAGCCACCGCTCCTTGTTAGAGCACATAGCGGACCAACTTCATGTTTTGATGGATCATATAATTCTGAAGTTCAATATTGGACGTCGAGGGGATTTTTTGTTGCTGAAGTCAATTATGGAGGATCATCAGGATTTGGCAAAGCATATAGAGAGAGGTTGAATTATAAATGGGGTATTGTTGATTCTTATGATTGCAAAGCACTAGCTCTTGAATTGATTAAATCAAATCAAGTTGATAGTGAAAAAGTAGTAATTTTTGGGAATAGTGCTGGTGGGTTAACTGCCATGAATTGTTTATTATATGGTTCTATCTTTACAGCAGCAATTTGTAAATATCCTGTTATTGATTTAAATGATATGCATTACCACACTCATAGGTTTGAAAAAGATTATTTAAATTCTTTGGTAGGAAATTATGCAAAAAACCATGATGATTATATAAATAGATCACCGATAAATAATATTAACAAAATAAAAAAACCTATCTTATTGTTTCATGGAAAAAAAGATACAGTTATTTCTTATAAACAAACTTTAAAAATTCAAGAAATTTTGATTCAGAATAATAAATATTCAGAAGTTATCTTTTTTGATAATGAAGGGCATGGTTTTAGAAATAATGAAAATAAAGAAGTAGTAATGCAAAAATCTCAGGAATTTTTAAAAAATGCTTTGAATATTTAAGAATTGATTTTTAGAAAATCAATAGTATCTTTTAATTTTTCTATAAACATATCAATTTCTTCCTTATTGGTTGTGAAATTCATGCTGATTCTCGCTGTTGATTTAATTCCAATGTATCTGTGAAGTGGTTGACAGCAATGGTGACCACTTCTGATGCAAATTCCTTTTGAATCAAGAATTTCAGCAATATCATTTGAATGTATATTTTTTATATAAAAGGTGGCAAGTGAGGCTCTGTCTGGATCTATCTCCGGCGATGGACCTATGATTTCAATATTTTCTATTTGATTTAATTTTTCAAATAAATATTTAGTAATAGTCTTTTCATATTCATGAATTTCATTCAATCCAATATTGTTAATATAATTTATTGCTTCAGCAAGACCTATTGCTTCTGCAATGGCTGGAGTTCCAGCTTCAAATTTGTGTGGCAGTTCTGCCCAAGTACTTGTCTCTTCAAAAACATCTTGAATCATTTCGCCACCTCCAAAGAGAGGAGGAATTTTTTCTAGGATTTCTTTTCTTGACCAAAGGAAACCAATACCTGTTGGACCGCATAGTTTATGTCCTGATCCAGCTAAAAAATCTATATTAAGATCAATCACATCCATTTTTTGATGAGCCAAACTTTGGCATGCATCTATCAACACTAAAGAACCTTTTTGTTTAGCTAATTTAGTTATTTCTTTGATTGGATTACAGCAACCTAGAGTATTACTAACATGTACTAAGCTAACAAGTTTAGTTCTAGATGTTAGTTTTGATTTAAAGTCGTCTATATCTAATTTTCCATCTTTATCTATACCTATAAATTTTAATTTGCATTTATTTTTTGCAGCAACCATTTGCCATGGAACAATATTGCTATGATGCTCCATTATTGATAAGAGAATTTCATCGTTTTCTTTCAATGAATCTTCGCCCCATGATCTGGCTACTAGATTGATTGCCTCAGTAGCATTTCTTGTGAAAATAATTTCTTTTGCTGAATTCGCTTTTATATATTTGCTAATTAAATATCGTGCATTTTCAAATTCTTCTGTTGCTTTAGCACTTAATTGATGTGCCCCTCTATGTACATTGGCATTAAAGTTTTTGTAATATTCATCAATTTTTTTTAAGACTTGTATTGGTTTTTGTGTGGTTGCAGCATGGTCTAAATAAATAATTTGCTCGTTACTCTTTAAGTTCTTATTTAAAAGAGGAAAGTCTTTCTTTGTTGTTTCAGGAAAATTTTGGGTCGTTTCCATTAATTCTCATTTAAAAGTTTATCAAGTAAATCCCATCTATCTTTTGTAATGGGAATAAATGAAATTATTTCTTGAAAGTAAGAACTTAATTGTAGTTTACTTGCTTCTGTTAATGTGATCCCTCTTGTTCGCATATAAAAAAGTTCTTCTTCATTTAGTTGCGAAATTGTAGCTCCATGCTTGCATTTGACATCATCAGCAATTATTTCTAATTGAGGTTTGGTATCTATTTGTGCGAGATTTGATAAAAGTAAATTTCTGCTTAATTGGGAAGCATCAGTTCTCTGGGCAATTTTCGGAACTATTATTGAACCTTCAAATATTGCATGTGATTTATCATCAGCAAGTGATTTATTAATTTGATCTAGAAATCCATTTGGGCCATTAAATTCTATTTTTGTATGGGTTGAAATTTGCTCATCTTTTTTTGTTATTTGCATACCTTTGATATTTGTTTTAGCGTTTCCCGCAGATTGTTTAATATTAATTTCAAATCTCGCGTAATTAAATTTGAAATGTAAAGATCCTAAGTTGTATTTACTATTTTTTTGTTGAATTATATTGAGCGAATTTAATAAATTGGATCTGTTTTCACCGTAGGAAACAACACCATGATTTAAGGAACTATTTTCTTTCAAGCAAATGAAAGTTGATTGAGATAATGAAGAGTTTTCTTTGCCAAGATTTACTTGTAATAATTCAAGCTCACAATTCTTTTCTAAAAATATTACAAGGGTTTTTGCGTTTAGAGAATTACTTGATGCATGACTAAAAATTTCAATAGGAGGAATTTTTGATCCATTTATTTTTAATCCCAAAATATTATTTTTACAACTTAAAGACAGATTTAGTAGATCACTCCAATTTTCGTTTTGCTTAAAAAAAGATATCTGTTCCTTGATATATTTTTGTAATTCATCCTCACTTAATTCCTGTATTGAATAATTTTTCTCTATTAATTTAATTTGGCAATTCTCACCAATTATAAATCTAATAGTACTTTGAGAATTTTCTGGATATGGTATATCAAATTTTGAATCTTTTTCATTAATTGAGTAATCTAAAAAGTTTGAAAGTTTTGATTTATTTGAAAGTCTCCATAGTTCACTTTTGGGATTAGGGAGAGGGCTTGATTGTAATTTATTAAGACAGATTTTTTGTATTTCTGTTTGGTTATGATTAGATTTATTAGTTTTTATTTTTTCAATAATTTTCATTTGTTTAGGTCTCTTTTATAAAGTTATCAGTCCATTCATACCCTTTTTCCTCAAGCTCTAGAGCAAGATCACTATCCCCAGTTTTAATAATTTGTCCGTCTGACATAACATGGACATAATTTGGTTTAATTTCATCTAATAATCTTTGATAGTGGGTAATAAGTATAATTCCAGTCTGTGCATTAGATATTTTTTTAATTCCTGATGCCACTATTCTTAGAGCATCGATATCTAGACCAGAATCGGTCTCATCTAAAATCGCTATCTTGGGCTCAAGTAAAGCCATTTGCAGAATCTCATTTCTTTTTTTTTCTCCTCCGGAAAAGCCTTGATTTACACTCCTTGATAGGAATGCATGATCCATTTTCACTATTTCTAACTTTTCTTTAACTAATACTTCAAAATCAAAAGTATCTAATTCTTCTTTGTTGAGGAATTTCCTTCTAGCATTAGTTGAAACTCTAAGAAACTCAAGATTACTTACACCTGGAATTTCAATTGGATATTGAAAACCAAGAAAAATTCCTGATTGAGACCTCTCTTCAGGTTCTAGAGAGTTGATGTTTTCACCTAAAAATTTTATGTCGCCATTTGTAATATTATACGAGGGATGTCCTGCAATGATTTTAGAAAGAGTACTTTTACCACATCCATTTCTTCCCATAATGGCATGGATTTCTCCAGGATAAACAGTAAGTGAAACCCCTTTTAAAATTGGAAGATTATCAGTAGATGCAGAGAGATTTTCAACTTCTAAAATTGGATCTGATTCTTTCATTTTACTTTGCATTTCAGTTTAGAAATTGATTAATTAACCTACTGATCCCTCTAGTTTAAGTGCCAGTAACTTATCTGCTTCAGCAGCAAATTCCATAGGTAATTGATTAAATACATCTCTACAAAAACCGCTGACCATCATAGATACTGCCTCCTCAAATTCTATACCTCTGCTTTGGAGATAAAAAAGTTGGTCTTCCGAGATTCTACATGTGCTTGCTTCATGCTCAATTTCAGAATTGGGTTGTTGAGATTTGATGTAAGGAAATGTATTTGCAGAAGCTTGATCCCCTATTAACATTGAATCACATTGACTGTAATTTCTTGATCCTGTAGCTTTTGTTCCCATTTTGACAAGACCTCTGTAGCTATTTTTTGAGTTACCTGCACTAATACCTTTGCTGACAATAGTTGATTTGGTCTTAGGACCAATATGGATCATTTTTGTGCCGGTATCTGCTTGCTGAAGATTATTGGTGAGAGCCACTGAATAAAATTCTCCGACAGATTCTTCCCCTAAAAGAAGACAGCTAGGATATTTCCATGTAATTGCAGATCCTGTTTCAACTTGAGACCAGCTAATTTTACTTCTCTTACCTAAACATTTTCCTCTCTTGGTGACAAAATTAAAAATTCCGCCGATACCTTCTTCATCACCAGCATACCAATTTTGCACTGTTGAATATTTTATTGAAGCGTCGTCTAATGCTATAAGCTCTACAACTGCTGCATGTAGAGTATTTGTATCAAACATTGGAGCTGTACAACCTTCTAGATAACTTACAGAACTTGATTCTTCAGCAATGATTAGTGTTCTTTCGAATTGTCCTGAATCTCCACTATTAATTCTGAAGTAGGAAGATAGATCCATAGGGCAGGTAACACCTTTTGGGATATAAACAAAAGAACCATCACTAAAAACTGCAGAATTTAGTGCTGCAAAATAATTATCACTAGCTGGAACTACTGTACCTAAATATTTTTCAATCAAATCCGCGTGATTTTTTACTGCTTCACTAATTGAGCAAAATATAACTCCATGTTCAGCAAGTTCTTCTCTAAAAGTTGTGGCTATAGAAACACTATCAAAGACAGCATCAACTGCTACATTTGTGAGTTTTTTTTGCTCTGTGAGAGGTATTCCTAATTTGTCAAAAGTCTCTAGAAGTTTGGGATCAACTTCATCTAAGCTAGAAATTTTCTCTTTTTGCTTAGGAGCAGAGTAATAAATAATATCTTGATAATCAATTTTTTTATATCCTAATGCTGCCCAATTAGGCTCTTTCATTTTTTGCCATTTTTTAAAGGCTTTTAATCTAAAATCAAGAAGAAATTTTGGTTCTTCTTTTTTTTGTGAAATTAATTTTATGATATCTTCATTTAATCCCTTTTCTATTTTTTCAGTTTCAATGTCAGTAACGAAACCATATTTGTAAGGCTCTTTTACTACATCTTTAACTAAATTTTCGTTGACCATGTTATTAAAAATAACTTATTACAATTAGCTTTATATACTTTAACGAAAGATACCCCCAATATTGAGTTTTTTTCCTTTATTAAAACTAAAAATTAATGTCTAATCATCTTGATCCCTTGTCTGACCCATTAAACATAGAAACTATTCAAGAAATTGATAATCTTGATCTACCTTTAATGCAGAAACATCATTTAAGGATACTTGCGCATTGCCTTCAGATTTTAAAAATTATCAATTTAGATAATAGTTTGGCAGATAAAAATAAAAATCCCCTTAGAGAATGGTGTGATAACCAATCCAAAAAATTTGATGATAAAAAATTTAGTGATCTTTTTTATGAGCAGTTAGAATCCACTTCGAAAAAATTAAGTACTTTTTCAAAAAAAATAGGTAAAAGTATTGAGGATTTAGAGATAGATGATTTAGTACTTCTAGTCGTACAACGCTGAATTCCCTTTTATTTAACTGATCCCGAAGAAAAAATATATTTTTGTTGAGTCGTTAACAAATTCAGGTAATAAAATTTAAAAAAAAAGAAAATTTATTTACATTTTAAAAAGATCTGAAAATTAATGAATTTCATTGATACCAACTGTTTTGAAGAGAAATATCAATTTTGAGAATTTTTTAGTAGTCAGAGGATCCTGACGACAGGCAAAAAAGACACACAATTCCTAAAAAAAAAGAACATACTGATCCCAAACAAAAACGGAGATTTTAAAGTGGCTGACGGGATCATGAATAAAGATCAATTACTCTCACTAACCCTCAGACAATTACGTCAAGAAGCAAGCAAATTATCGGTACCGCTATACAGTCGCAAAACAAAAGCTGTTTTAGTTGATTTAATACTTAAATATCAAGAAAAATCTACAAAAAAAATATATATTACACCTCCTGAGTCAAAATCTGAAGAAACTTCTGAGTCCAATGATTTCAAAAGTAGTGAAGAAGTTAAAACAAATGTAGTTTTCCTACCCCGAGATCCAGACTGGGCTTATGTTTTTTGGCAAATTTCTGATGCAGATAGAGAAAAAGCACAATCTTTGGGAGCAAACAAATTATGTTTACGATTATTTGATGCATCTGGTTCTGAAGGAAGCAACTTAAATCAAGGAACACTTAGGGAGATAGCAGTTGATAGTTACAGTACTGAGTGGTACTTGCCAATCCCACTTGCAGATAGAGATTATAAAGTTGAACTAGGTTACAAATATGGTTTTAACTGGATGTCATTGGCATTTTCTTCGATAAGTCATGTTCCTGGGTCTCATCCTTCTGAGCAAATTCTTGATAAATTTGTACCTTTTAATTTAGATTCCACTTCTGAGTCAATCCCGGATATTTCTAATTCTGTTGTTTCAGAACAAAATGGTATGCATGAAAGGTTATACCAAGCAGCAACTAACATCCCTCTCAGAAGAAAAGTTGGTTCAGAAGAATTTATGGAAAATGTAAATTCAACAAACCTCAATGAGAATCTTACAGACTCAGGTGCTGGCAAATGGTCATCAGGTTTAAATGATTCTGGAAGCGGAATTGTTAAAAATAGATCTTTCTGGCTAGTTGCTGATGCTGAATTAATTGTTTATGGAGCTACAGAGCCTTCTGCAAAACTGAGAATAGGTGGAGAAGATGTACCTCTTGCCGCAGATGGTACTTTTAGAATACAAGTTCCATTTAGAGACGGGATTCAAAAATATGATATTAAAGCTGTTGATGTATCTGGTGAGCAAGAAAAAAGTATATCAATGAAATTTGATAGAACTACACCACTTGACGATACTAATGAAAAAGATAATGCTGAGACTGAATGGTTTTAATAAATTAAATTAATGCTGAAAAAAATCGTAGCTTTTACTCCATTGTTTGGGGCATTAACGTTTCCACTAATAGTTCCTATTACAATTTCTAAATTTGGTGTTAACTATGGAATTCTTATTGCATTATTAATTTCTTCATTATGGTTTATCGCTATGTTAAGAACTTCCGAAATGCCTCATTAATTTAGTTAGATTTTTGAAAGTTTCTTAAAAATATGAATCAAGTTAGTGTAATTAATATTAATTCTCCTTTTCTAGATCAAAAACCTGGTACCTCTGGATTAAGAAAAAGTACTTTAAAGTTTCAGGAAGAACATTATCTAGAAGTTTTCATTGAAGCAATCTTACAATCATTAGAAGATTTAAAAGGTTCAACATTAGTAGTTGGTGGAGATGGCAGATATGGCAATATTGAAGCAATAGAAAAAATTGTCCAAATATGCATTGCTCATAAAGTTCAAAAGGTTATTGTTCCAAAATACGGTTTATTATCTACTCCTGCGACATCACATTTAATTAGAAAAGAAAATGCTATTGGTGGAATTATTCTTTCTGCAAGCCATAATCCTGGAGGGATTGATGGCGACTTTGGAGTGAAATTGAACATCTCTAATGGTGGCCCAGCTCCTGAGATAATTACTAATAAGATTTTCAAAGCTTCACAATTACTAACTAGTTATAAAATTTGTAAAATTCAATTACCTAATTTTAGTGAATATGGAACTTATCTTTACGACGAAACTACCTTAGAAATTATTGATGGATTAACAGATTATTCTAATTTGATGGAGAAAATTTTTGATTTTGATCAAATTAGTGATTTTTTAAAAAAAGACTTCTCGTTAATCTTTGATGCAATGAATGCGGTTACAGGCCCATATGCAAAAAATATTTTTGTTGAAAAAATGGGACTTGCACCTGATTGTGTCATGAATGGTAACCCGTTAAAAGATTTTGGAGGTTTACATCCTGATCCTAATCTTACTTACGCATCCCATTTGGCTGATTTGTTATTAAATAAAAAATCTTATAGTTTTGGTGCTGCATGCGATGGAGATGGAGATAGGAATATGATTTTAGGAAGTGGATGTTTTGTCAATCCTAGTGATAGCCTTGCAGTTATTACTGCTAACACAAAATGCGTCCCTGGTTATAAAGATGGTATTACAGGTGTGGCACGATCCATGCCGACCAGTTCAGCGGTTGATAATGTTGCTCGAGCATTAAATATACCTTGTTTCGAGACACCTACTGGCTGGAAGTTTTTTGGAAATCTTTTAGATTCTAATTTAATTACTTTATGTGGAGAAGAAAGTTTCGGAACAGGTAGTAATCATGTGAGAGAGAAAGATGGACTATGGGCTGTTTTGTATTGGTTACAAGTTTTAGCTGAGAAAAGATGTTCGGTGAGTGATTTGATGCAGAATCATTGGAAACAATTTGGTAGGAATTATTATTCAAGACATGATTATGAGGCAATTCCCTCAAATATTGCTAACCAAATTTTTGGTAATCTAACTTCTATGCTCGAAAATTTAAAAGGAAATAGTTTTGCTGGCCATTTAGTTAAAGTTGCAGATAACTTTTCATATTTAGATCCCGTTGATAATTCCAAAAGTGAAAATCAAGGTTTAAGATTGGTTCTTGATGATAATTCTCGAGTAATTTTGCGCCTTTCTGGAACTGGAACTAAGGGTGCAACATTAAGACTTTACTTCGAGAAATTTTTCAATCCTCAACAGAATCTTTCGTTAAATCCTCAGGTTGCTTTGAAACCTCTAATAAGTGATTTAGATGCTTTATTAAACATTTCAAAACTTACTCAAATGGAAACTCCTACAGTAATTACATAGAATTGAAAGTAATGATTTTTTGATTTTATTTATATGCATTCAGAAAATTTATTTACTAATTATTCTCAAATAGAAAATAATGCACCTTTGGCAGATAAATTAAGACCAAAGAATTTGGAAGATTTTTTTGGTCAACAACCAATCCTGAATGAGAATTCGCTTTTAAGAAGTGCAATATTAAACGATAAGATTAGTAATTTTATTTTTTCTGGTCCTCCTGGTGTTGGGAAAACTACTCTAATTGAAATTATTTCTTTTAATACGCGTTCAAAATTGATTAAGTTAAATGCAGTATTATCAAGTGTTAAAGAATTAAGAAATGAAATCGCTAATGCAAAAGATAGATTAATAAATTCAAAAAGAAAAACAATTTTATTTATCGATGAGGTTCATAGATTTACATCAGTTCAGCAAGATGCTTTATTACCTTCAATAGAAAATGGAACTATAACTTTTATTGGTGCTACAACTGAAAACCCTTTCTTTGCTGTTAATAAAGCGCTTGTTAGTAGGTCTCGTATTTTTACATTACTTCCTTTGGCAGCAAATGATTTGCAGAAAATAATAAAAAAAGTCTTAACTCACTATTCTAAAAAAAAGGATTCAAAAAAGGTTTATTTAACTCAAGATGCTATAAGTCATTTAATTAAATTTTCTGGCGGCGATGCAAGAACATTAATCAATGCGCTAGAGATGGCAATAGAAACAACTGCTGAAAATGATGCTAAAGAAATCAATATTAATCTATCAATAGCGGAGGATGCAATTCAAAAGAAAAATATTGTTTATGATAAAAATGGCCAAAATCATTACGATGTAATAAGTGCTTTTATCAAGTCAATAAGAGGTTCCGATCCAGATGCAACTTTATTCTGGCTTGCGAATATGCTAGAGGCTGGCGAAGATCCTAATTTTATTTTTAGAAGATTACTTATATCTGCCAGTGAAGATATTGGAATAGCTGATCCTAATGCCATAGTAGTTGTGCAATCCTGTTGCGATGCTTTTGATAGAGTTGGTTTTCCAGAAGGATTATATTTTTTAACGCAGGCTTCTTTATATTTAGCTATTTCTCCAAAAAGTAATAGTATGAAAAGTATTTTTAAAGCAATTGAAACAATAAAATCTACCAATGCTTTTGATGTTCCACTTAATTTAAAAAATAATTCTAATAGTTATGTCAATCCTCATAATTATTCAGGTAATTGGGTCGCACAAGAATATCTTCCCAAATCCTTAAGAGGTTTAAAAATATGGGAACCAAATAATAATGGATGGGAAAAAACTAAATATGATGAACTGCTTAGAAGAAAAGAAAACTAAAAATTTTTCAAAGAACAAATAATCTCAGGATTAAAAGAAGTTTTTTCTTCGTATGCTAAAGCGATAGTCCAATGATGGAAGTTAATCTGTGAATAATTTAAATGTAAGTTTTTCTTTTTATGAATTAACTCTTTTGGCTTTTCAAAATATTGCCAATGGTTAATGTCTTTAGCTAATTTTCCATGATCCCATTTTATAGCCGCTTCAACAGCACACCATTGATTTAATATCATATTTTTTGTCAAATAACTCCTATGATTTGATTTGTTGGTATGAAAAAAATATTTTTTTGCAAATTTTATATGGTTAAAATCTCTATCTGTTCTCTCAATATCAATCCCTATTTTGTTTTTATGCCAGACTATAATAATGGCATCTTTACAATGACTTAAACTGATATTACCCATCCCCGAGGGTAAACTTGGAGGTTCTCCAGGATAAGCATTAATTGGAATTTTGAGGGGGTCTAAATCAAAAAGTGTTGAAAGTGATTGTCGCAAATAAGCTCTTGTTTCTAAAAAAATCTTTGATCTTGAACTTGTTAGTTTTTTTGCAGTTTTAATTTCTTCTACCGTTGCGACATCTTGCACACCTTTAATCTCATAAAACCAAATTTTTGGTATTTTATATCTATACTTATTTAATAATTTCAATGGCTCTTAAGGTTGGCGACAAAGCACCAGAATTTAAATTAAAAGATTCTTTTGAGAAAGAAGTTTCTCTTAGTGATTTTAAAGGTAAAAGAATAATACTATATTTTTATCCAAAAGATAATACTCCAGGATGTACTAAAGAAGCATGTAATTTTAAAGAGAATTGGGATTTACTCCAAAAAAATAATATTGTTGTGCTTGGTATTAGTAAAGATAATGCATCCTCTCATCAGAAGTTTATAGAAAAATTTAATTTACCTTTTATTCTTTTAACTGATCCTGAACCTTTTAAAGTTTCTTCTGATTACGATAGCTATGGACTTAAGAAATTCATGGGAAAAGAATATATGGGAATGATGAGAAATACTTTTTTAATCGATACTGATGGCAACATCGAAAAAATATACTTAAAGGTAAAAGCAGCAATAATGGCTGATCATATAATTGCAGACCTTGGGTTAAGCTAATTTTTTATGGACAGGTGGTGAATAATCATCCCCTCCATAACTAAATCAGGAGCATTGATAATATTTTCTTTTTGAGTCTTTAGAGATTTTGTGAGGAGTTCAGAGTCTCCTCCACAAATTACTAAAATATCTTTTTCAGGATTAAATAAACTATTAATCACTCCAGTCAGAGAGTTGATTACTCCTTTTAAAATTGCTTCTTCTGTATCTATTAAAAAATCTTTGGTCGGAATATCATATTTTTTGGGAACTGTAAGATTTTTTGTATTTTGTTCCATTGACTTTAATTGTGTTAGAAAACCTGGAGTAAGTTGACCTCCAATAATAGATCCATTTGAATTCAATTTTGTTATCGATAATATTGTTCCAAAATCTGCAATTAGCAAATCTTTTTTTAAAGGGTTTTCAATAATTTTTAGAGCTGCAATACAAGCAAGAGCTCTATCAATTCCAAAATAATCAGGAAGATTTGATAAATGAACATCTTTAGTTTTTATCTCATTTTCTTTTTTCAGCAAAAAATTTGGTAGTTTTCCTACAGAAGCCCAAATTAATTGATCAAGATCTATATTTTCGGGAACTTTTTCCTCTTTTTTTGTATGAAAGAATTTAGATTGATTTGTAGAATATTTTGCCCAATGAAGCCTACTATTGCCTACTAATAAAAAATTTATATCTGAGACCATTGTTCTATGATCAATTTAATTATTAGTGTGTATTCCACATTCTTGTTTAATCCCCCCAAATCTTGTATCTCTGCCCTTTGTTTCACTACCATCGGGACTGCTTGAATGCCAATCTCCTACAGAAGAATAACCTTTTATAAAAAGAGGATGGGCAGGTAAATTATTCTCTTCCATATAATAAAAAATATCTTTATTTGTCCAATTTAATAAAGGTCTTAAAGAGAGTCTTTCACGAATTATGTCTAGGAATTTCATTTTGTTTCTATTGTCTGTTTGACTTGATCTAACACCGCTTGCCCAGCAGGAAATATTATATTTTTCTAGACCATTTTCTAAAGGTCTTATTTTTCTCAATTCATGATACTTATCTAAATCACTCTCTTTATTTGTTTCCCAAAGTTTTCCGTATTTGGCCTCCATTCTTGCTGGAGATAATTCACTTTGCAGAACTTCAACTTCTAATGATAAATTGTCAATAAGCTTTTCAGCGTAATGGTATGTTTCTTGAGGCAGGTAACCTGTATCTATCCAAAATATTTTGATTTTTTTTTGTAGATATAATTTACTGACCATATCTAAAAGGACTGAAGACTGTATACCAAAACTTGTTGTAATAGCAAATTGATTATCAAACTTTTCATAACCCCACGAAATCATTTCTTGAGGATTCATATCTATAAGCTCTTGATTATGTTTCCTCAAGTTAGTTTGAATATCTTTGTGGATTTTTTCAATCATTCTTGAATTTGGTTATGAGTTTGATGTTATTTCGCTTAATTTAAAAATTATTCGTATAGTTTAATAATACATTTACGGATAACAATATTTCTCTAATGAAATCAATACAAAAACCAATAGTAATAGTTGGAGCAGGTTTTGCAGGTATGACATTTGCTTTGAATTTAAAGAATCTTAATCCTTCTTTACCGATTCTTGTAGTTGATTCTGAAACTAACTTTATATTTAAACCCTTAATGTACGAAGTTTTAAGTAAAGAAATAAGAAGTTGGGAAGCCACCCCAAAATTTGCAAATATTTTTTCTGATGTGGGCATAACTTTTTTAAGAAATTGTTTGACTAAGATTTCTTTCAAAGAAAATATACTTGAATTTAGTGATAATTTAAAATTAAGTTTTCAGTATCTTGTTATCTGTACAGGATCTATTCCAAATAGTTTTTTAATAAAAGGTATAGATGAAAATTGTTATTTTTTTAATGATGTTCGCGATCTAAATAAATTAAAATCTTTTTTAAAAAAATCACAAAAAACTTCTTCTCATAAAAAGTTATTTATAGTTGGAGGTGGTCCCTCTGGCATTGAGTTGGCATGCAAAATTAAAGATATATTTTCAGACCAATTTGAGATTAATGTAATAGAAAAATCAAATGAAATCCTCAATAAAAACAAAATTTTTAATAGAGAGCAAGCAGAGAAGGCATTAGCAAAAAGAAAAATAAACGTTCTTTTGAATTCCACAGTTAAAGAAGTCTCAGAAACTAAAATTAGTATTTCTAGTGAGGCTGGAACAACTTCTTTGGATAAAGATATTGTTATTTGGACTGCAGGAGTCAAACCTAATTTGTCTTACTTAGAAACTGATCAAATAACAAAAAAATTTGGACGAATTGTAGTGAATAATAATTTGCAAATAGAAAAATATAAAAACTGTTTTGCTATTGGCGATATTTCAGTTATTGAAGGAATGGAGGATTTACCCATAACTGCTCAGGTCGCTATGCAGGAAGGAAATTACCTGGCTAATAATTTAGAACTTTTAATTCAAGGAAAGGATCCTCTACCTTTTGAATTTAAAGACAATGGTGAAATGATTAGCTTAGGAATAGGCGAAGCTTCAATTTCCGGACTTGGGGTTACTTTATCTGGGAAATTGGCTTTTGAGGCAAGAAGACTAATATATGCTTCCAAGTTGCCTGATATTACTGACAGCTTAAAATCGGCATCTTCATGGATATTCCAAAAAAAATCTATTTTTGAAAAATTTCTTAAAAAAGATAATTCCAATTAAACTTTTTTGAAATTTTGTTTTTGGGTATATTGAGTTAAATAAGTTTTGTATGAATTTAATTGCAGTAGTTATTAATAATTTTGATGCGTTTATAACGGTAGTTGTTTTAATAATGTCAATTATTTTATTTATTAAAAATACTATTGCGCCAGAATTGACTGGTTTGTTATGTGTTGGAATATTCATAGCTACAGGAGTACTTTCTCCTGAAAAAGCTTTAGCTGGATTTGGTAGCCCATCCTTAATTACTCTAATGGGTTTATTTGCAGTTTCTTCTGCATTATTTAAAAGTGGTGCTTTAGACAGAGTAAGAGAATTGATTTCTTCTGAAGGTATTAGAACTCCAAGGAAATTAATTTCTTTAATAGCTTTTTTGATTGCTCCAATATCAGGAATTGTACCTAATACACCAGTAGTTGCATCGTTGTTACCCATAATTGAAGGTTGGTGCGAGCGGAGAAATATATCACCATCAAAAGTTTTATTACCTCTTTCTTTTGCTACTTTACTAGGTGGGACCCTTACATTATTGGGTAGCTCAGTAAATCTTCTTGTAAGTGATATTAGTCAGCAATTAGGTTATGGATCTTTGGAATTATTTAGTTTGACTTCAATCGGAATTCCTGTATGGCTTCTAGGTACAACCTATATGATTCTAGTCTCTGACATGCTTTTGCCAGATAGAGGAAGAGATAAGGAATTTATTAAAAATGGTGATTTGAATACATACTTTACTGAAGTTACTATTCCATCTACTTCAGAATTAGTTGGACAATCTGTCAGAAATAGTAGATTGCAAAGACGATTTGACGTTGATGTTCTGGAATTGCAACGAAATGGAAAAGTTATTCTCCCCCCTTTGGCTGATAGAAAGATTGAACCGGATGATAGATTAATAATCCGCGTTACAAGAGCAGACTTATTTAGGCTTCAGCAGGAACATACTATTCTGTTAGGTGAAAACAAAACATCTTTTGATGGAGCTAATGTATTTTCAGATGATGAAGGTACTAAGACCTTTGAAGCTCTTTTACCAGCTGGTTCAACACTTTCTGGTGCAAGTTTGAGAGAATTAAGATTTAGGCAGCGTCATAATGCAACAGTTTTGGCACTAAGAAGAGGTCAACAAACTGTTCAGGAGAGATTAGGCCAAGCTGTTTTAAGGGCTGGAGATGTTTTATTATTGCAAGCACCGTTAGATTCAATAAGAGGTTTGCAAGCTAGTAATGATTTACTTATTTTAGATCAATTCGAAGATGATTTACCTTTCTTGATAAAAAAACCTATATCTATTGGAATTGCAATAGGAATGGTGGTTTTGCCTTCGGTTTCTAATATTCCATTAGTAGGTTCAGTCCTTTTAGCAGTCATTGCTATGGTTGCTTGTGGATGTTTAAGACCTGCAGAGATACAAAAATCAATTAGGTTAGACGTCATTTTATTGTTGGGATCATTATCATCCTTTAGTGTGGCTATGCAAGTAACAGGATTAGCAGATTTAATTGCTCTCAATCTAAACTTTGCCCTTAATGGAATGCCTCTTTATTTTGCACTAGTCCTAATTTTTGTATCGACAGTTATTCTTACACAATTTATAAGTAATGCTGCTTCGGTTGCTTTGATTTTGCCTGTGGCTATTGAATTTTCAAATGTTTTAGGGATTTCACCAAGTGCTTTAATAATGCTTGTTTTATTTGGTGCAAGTCAATCTTTCTTGACTCCAATGGGTTATCAAACAAATTTAATGGTTTATGGTCCCGGAAGATATAGGTTTTTTGATATTGCAAAATACGGAGCTGGATTAACACTTATAATGTCTTTTACAGTACCAGCATTGATAATTTTAAATTACGGGTAATATCGTGAAAATCGCAAGTAAGGTTTATAAGTTAAAAGATGTTTACAAAAAGCTATCTGTGCCTCAATTTACAATTGTTACAGGCTTATTTATTATTTTTCTTGGAACTTTAATTTTGAGTTCTCCATTATGTTCATCTTCAAAGGTTGGCTTGTGGGAAGCATTTTTTACATCTACTTCTGCTATTACCGTAACTGGTTTAACCATAATAGATATTGGTGATGATTTAAATTTCTTTGGCCAGGTTTTCTTGGCTTTTATGCTTTTATCAGGTGGTCTAGGATTAATGGCTATTACAACATTTTTACAAGGTTTTGTTGTAAAGGGGACAAAGCTAAGAACTAGATTAGATAAAGGAAAGACTCTAGATGAATTTGGAGTTGGAGGAATTGGTCGAACTTTTCAAAGCATTGCTATTACAGCGATAAGTATCATATCTTTGGGCGCAATTGTTTTATATGCTTTTGGATTTGTAGACATTCAAAATAATTGGGAAAGACTATGGTCCTCGATTTTTCACAGCATATCTGCATATAACAATGCAGGATTTTCTTTAAGTTCAAATAGTCTCCAAGACTATAGAACAAATTATTTGGTTAATTGTGTTTTTGTTTTTCTCATTATTATGGGTGGATTGGGATGGCGGGTTATTGACGATATTTGGAGTAATAAAAAAAATCTTTCTTATAAAAAATTAAGCCTTCATTCCAGACTGGTTATTAGAACAAGTTTGTCTCTAATATTATTTGGATCATTAGGATTCTTTATCACTGAATCATTGCTGAATAGTCAATTTTTTAATGATTTGAATTTGTTTGAACGGTTATTGTCATCAATTTTTGAGACAGTAAGTTCAAGAACTGCCGGCTTTACAAATTATCCAATCTCCTTGAACTCCATATCAGATACTGGATTATTGTTACTAATGACTTTGATGTTTATTGGAGCAAGTACTGGAGGAACTGGTGGAGGCATAAAAACAACTACATTTATTGCTTTAATGGCTGCAACTAGATCAACTTTAAGAGGTCAGAAAGATGTAATTATTAGCAATAGATTAATTTCAGATAAAGTTATTCTTAAGGCAGTTGGAATCACAGTTGGATCTTTGCTTTTTGTTCTTTTAATGGCAATGTTGCTTAGTACAACAAATACGTTTGTTAAGAGAGAATCTTTCACATTCCTAGAAATTCTTTTCACTTGCATATCTGCATTTGCAACTGTTGGTTTTGATATAGGTTTAACTGCAAAATTAAATCATTTTGGCCAATTTATTCTTATTGTGGGAATGTTTGTGGGCAGACTTGGGATCCTTTTGCTTTTAAGTGCACTTTGGCAGGCTCTTTATAAGAGTAGAATAGATAGACAAAAGAGAATTGGCTATCCTAGGGCTGATCTTTATGTTTAGGGTTTACTAAGTTTTATTATGGCTGATTGGTGGCAGTGGTCCCAAAAGAGAGAAAAAGAAGCACTTACTTTTGCAGTTGTTGGTGTTGGAAGATTTGGAACTGCTGTTTGTAGAGAACTTATAAGTAATGGTGCGGATGTTTTGGCTGCAGATTATTCGGAAAAAGCTATTGATGATTTGAGACAATTGGAACCTTCAATAGAAGCAAGAGTTGTCGATTGTACTGATGAAGAGTCTATGAAGGAATCTGGAATACTTGAAATGAATACTGTTGTAGTAGGTATAAGTGAACCCATTGAAGCAAGTATAACTACTACACTTATTGCTAAAGATAGTGAAGGTAGCAAAGTGAAAAGAGTAATAGCAAGAGCTACGAGTGATTTGCACGAAAAAATGTTAAAAAGGGTAGGTGCGGACAAAGTTGTCTTCCCTTCCAGAATGCAAGGAGAGAGATTAGGTTTAGAACTAGTAAGACCAAATCTAATTGAAAGATTGGAACTCGATAACCAAACTGGTATAGATGAAATAACTGTTCCAGAGGAATTTATTGGAAGATCTTTAAGAGATTTGAATTTGAGGAAAAATTATTTAGTTAATGTTCTTGCAGCAGGACCTGCTGAAGAGTTAACAGTTAATCCTCCAGCAAAATATATCTTGGAAAGAGGAAATATTTTGGTAGTAATGGGAAAAACTGCAGATTTACAGAAATTGCCTCAAAATTAATTATTTTTAATCAGATTTTTTATAGTATCTAATCCTTTGAGGAGCTTTTTTTAATCTTTTAACGCTTTGTTTTTCAAGTTCGTTTCTAAATTTATCAGTATTTAAATTATTTTCTGAAAAAAGTGATTTACTTTCTTTTTCGCAATATTTTTTTATACCCTCTTGTATTAACACTTTTGCCATATTACTAACTGTCCTAGATTCATTATTAGCCAAAATAGTTAATTGCTCACATATTAATTCTGGAAGAACTACTTGAATTCTCGGGGATTTAGGCTTCCCATTAGTTGAGTTTTGGCGGGTAGCCATGAGTCAAAGTTGATAACTGTTACTTATAAGTATACACAGTTAGTCAAGGATACTATCTTTGTGTATATTATTAGTAAGGGAATTTATGTCCGTATCAATTAATTGTTTTATTGTCCCATGAAAAATTCAAGAAAAATTGATTCTCCTAAAAGGTCGATAATTGATAAACCGAAAAAAAGATTAGTCAATTCTGATTCTCACGATAATGAAAATAGTGACGTTTTGGTATCAGCTGTAATTAGTCCATATTTGTTAACTCATCTTCACCATATTCTTCAGCAGTCTGAGTATTATGCTCAAAAAGATGGTAGAAAATCTCACGCAGCTAATTTTGCGAAACTAAGAAAAGTTTTATGTTTAGACGCAAGAAGTATGGCAGATGCCTCTGCAAAAGAGATAAAAGATGTTGATAATGATTTATCTAATAATAAATATAATGAACAAAATGTAGCTTGAAGTAATAATCTATTAATAAATAGATTTTAAAAACATGTCCAGTAATGCTGAAAAGCTTTATAAGTTAATAGCCAACGATTCCAAAAAGAAACAAAGTCTGTTTATGACAGCCTTAACTAATCCCAAAAAAGCCTTAGATAAAATATGCGATATTGGCAACGAGTTAAATATTTCTGTGACTAAAGAAGAGGTTATTGAATATTTGAGTACTATTGATGATGAGGCAACTAAAATGTGGTTAATCAAGGCTCGAGGAGGTCTTTAGGAAAAGGTTTCGAAAAATTATTATTTTGATTAGGAATAGGTTTTATTCTTTTGTTGTAGCCACCTCCACCAGCCAAAGTCCAAAAAAACCAATAACTTGGAATTGCAAGAGCTGCAGCTATGAAAATCACTACAATTTGTTCTATTCTTTTCATGATTTAATTTTATTCCACAAAATATTTTTTAGTAAATAAGCCACAGATTTTGTAAATTCTATTTTTAAAACAGTGATTAGATTTGAAGGTGTAAGCAAAATTTATTCTACAGATGTTGTTTTAAAAAATATTAGTTGGGAGATTAAGAAAGGAGAAAAAGTTGGCTTAGTTGGTTCTAATGGTGCGGGTAAATCAACCCAATTTAAGATTTTAATTGGAGAGGAGGAGCAAACAAGTGGAACGATCATAAAAGAGGGAAATCCTAAAATTTCCCATTTAAAGCAAGAGTTTGATTGTAATTTGAATTTTTCAGTGAGACAGGAATTAGAAAGTTCGTTTAAAGATATACAAATTGTTGCCATTAAACTTTTAGAAATTGAGAATAAAATGAAATCGTTGGATATAAAAAAAAATACCGATGAACTTGAAATATTTGTAAATCAACTCGCAAAATATCAAGCAAAATTTGAAGCTTTAGGTGGTTATAAAATGAAATCTGATGTAGAAAAAATATTACCAAAATTAGGCTTTTCTATAGAAGATGCTGATAAATTAGTTGGCAATTTCTCGGGTGGTTGGCAGATGAAAGTTGCACTTGGAAAAATAATCTTACAAAAACCTGATTTACTTTTACTGGATGAACCAACCAATCATTTAGATTTAGAAACTATTTTTTGGCTGGAAGAATATTTATCTTCGCTTAAGATTGCAGTTATTATTATTAGCCATGATAGATATTTCTTAGATAAATTATGCAAAAAAATAATTTTTGTAGATAGAGGAACATCTGAAACATATAATGGGAACTATTCTTTTTTTGTCGAACAGAAATCTTTGAATGAAGAATCACAAAATAAGGCATATCAATTACAACAAAAAGAAATTGAGTTACAGAAGAGGTATATAGATAGATTTAGAGCTAGTGCAACAAGAAGTTCTCAAGCAAAGAGTAGAGAAAAACAATTAAAAAAGATATCTAAAATTGAGGCTCCCATAGCAAACTCAAAAAGTCCTGTTTTTAATTTTCCAGAGTGCCCTCGCTCAGGAAAATTAGTTTTAAATATCAAAAATTTGTCTCATAGTTTTGAAGATACAATTCTTTTTTTAGATATTAATTTAAAGATTTCTTCTGGGGAGAAAATAGCAATATTGGGACCTAATGGCTGCGGTAAATCTACGTTGCTTAAAATTATTATGAAAAAAATATCTCCTGAAATTGGAGAAATTAATCTTGGTAAACATAATATAATAACCAGCTATTATGAACAGAATCAGGCTGAAGCACTTTCACTTGATGAAAGGGTTATTGATTTAATATGTAATAAGTCTCCAGAATGGTCCCAAAAAAAAGTTAGAACATTTTTAGGAGGTTTTGGCTTTCAAAATGAAACTGTTTTTAAATATATTAAACAACTCAGTGGGGGAGAAAAGGCAAGATTAGCATTGGCGCTCATGATTATGAATCCTAGTAATTTCCTTCTATTGGACGAACCAACTAATCATTTGGATCTGCAATCTAAGGAGAATTTAGAATTAGCAATTAAGAATTATAAAGGTTCATTATTAATCATTTCTCATGATCGGTATTTTATTTCAAAGGTTGCCAATAGAATTATTGAAATTAAAGATTCAAAGTTATTTTCATATGATGGAAATTACGAATATTTTTTAGAAAAAACTCAAAGCCAAAAAATTTGATTACTTTTAATAAAATTTACAATTGGCTAAGTAAGATCACTTATTTATCTTTACATAGTTTACCGTCATTGATTAATCTTCAAAATACAGAAATAGGTTTAAATAACTTAAATGAAAAATTACGATTTCCAAGAAAAACATTTTCAAATTTCTGATCCTATTGAAAGTTATTTTGAATGCATTACTTCTTGCGATATAAAGGATGGTAGATGTATTTCGAGATGTGTAGAAATACTTAAACGGAATGACAATTAAATTTTTTAGTTATTTTGTAGATTAGTAATATCAGTTGGTATTACTTTTAATTTAATAAATTTATTTTTACGCTTCAATAATATATTTACTTGATTTTTGATACCATTTTTACTAATTTGTTCTATTACGTCTGATGCGGTTTCAATATTTTTATTGCCTATTTTTATTAAAATATCATCTATCTTGATTCCACTTTTTTCAGCTGGACTGTTCGGTACTACATATCCAACTTTTACGACATTATTTTTTCTCTCAGAAATACTTTCTTCTATTAGGCTAATTCCAATCATAGGATGTATTACTTTCCCATTTTTTAAAAGTTGATAGGCAATTTCCTTAGCTTTATTAATTGGGATTGCGAAACTCAAACCCGCTCCTGGACCTGATCTTATCAACGTATTTATACCAATTACTTCTCCATTGCTATTCAAAAGTGGACCTCCAGAATTGCCAGGATTAATAGCAGCGTCTGTTTGTATTAGTTCAAGTTTTTTATCATATATTCCTAATTGAGTTACGTTTCTATTTAGATTACTAATAATTCCAAGCGTAACTGTGTTTTCCAGTCCGAATGGATTTCCAACTGCTATAGCCCAATCACCAACTTTAATCTTTGCAGAATCGCCCAATTTTGCTATCGGCCAAGGCCCTTTCCCTTCAATCTTTAGCACAGCTAAATCAGTAAAAGAGTCTTGGCCTATAAGTTTAGCGTTTATTTTTTTGCCATTGGTTAAACCAACAATTACCTTATCTGATCCATTCACTACATGAGCATTGGTCATTACAAGTCCATCTGCAAATATAAATCCACTGCCTTGGTTTTGCTCTATCCTTGGTCGATTTTCGTTAGGCAAATCTAATCCAAAAAATCTTTCAAAATATGGGTCTAGAAATAGTTGGGAATTTTTTGGAAAATTTCTTTTTTTAACATATCTTTGAGTATCAATTGTCACAACAGCCGCACCGGTTCTTTCTACAGCTTTAGTTATGAAAGATTTGTTTGAAAATAAACTAACTTCATTAATTTTTGGTTTGCTTAATGGTTGGGAAATTACTTTTGCAGGATATGTAATACCTACTGGAATTAATGAGACTATTAGTAATAGCTTTTGGATGTATCTTTTCAATTTTGATTTTCTTATGTTCTTCGAGAGAGTCAATCCACCATTGTAGCGTAATTCAAATATAACTATTAATTTAATTAATTGAATCTAGAGAATAATTTAGTAACTTAAATTAGCTAAATTTCTTTTTTTCGGGCTATGATATTAAAAAAATAACTAACAAATTTATAAGTTCAATGACTATTCTATTTCCAATTATCTATTCTGCTGCCTTAACTTATTTAGTGTGGAAAGCTTTTAAAGTTATGTCTAACGGCTGGGGTATATCCGATAATAAAAATAAACGTTTAAGTACTTCCAGTTTTAAACAAAAAAAATTCACAATACATCCAGAACTTTTAGATAAATCAGGTAACATAACAGAAGAGGAGTTATTAACAGTAAGATTTTCGAATGATAATGACTCTACATTAGAAGAAAAGGGTTCAACAACTGATTAATCAAAATACATCTAAGGAAAAAATTGGAATTAAGAACAAAAATTGTTTCAGCGGTAATAAGATCTCTCAAATTGCCACCAAGGTTTCGTTTAAAAATGGTTAAAGAAGATCCTGTTAGACTTGAATTAAGTCTTACTCCTTCTTACGGTAAAAGTCCAGTAATTGTTGGTCTAGTTGAATCTTTAGACTTAGTCGCTCGAAGAGATAGAGAAGGTAGATTACCTAGAGATCTTAAGGGTACTTGGGACTGGACTGTAAGACATGGAAAAGTTAGTACTGGAGGTTGGAATCCTATGTTAAAAGAGGCATTGCAAACAATGTTTGATACAGGATTGCCTGCTATTGTGTATGAAGAATTAACTGGAGATGAGTATCGACCTGTTGATGGTGTAAGACATGTTAAATAAAAAATTTGTTATTTATCATAAATTCTCCCTTAAAACGTTAAAATGAGTTTGATATGATTTAGTTAATCATGAATAATGACAATCAACAAAGATTTGGTTTCGTAAATTTTGCTGAAACTTGGAATGGCCGTATGGCAATGATGGGTATTTTGATTGGTCTTGGTACTGAATTAATTACTGGACAAAGTATTCTTCGTCAAATTGGAATAGGTTAGTATTTCACTTTACCTCTTCTGCCTTTACCTCAATGGTACTTTCACTAGGCTTTTTATCTAGTTGATTATTCTTACTTATATGCTTTAAATCTGTACCACAACTCATGCAGGTTTCACTCAAACCTAATGAAATTGCACCACAATTACTACATGTATTAATTTTAGATTTGTATGAGTTAAAACCTATAAACACTAAAACTAATAATAAAAGAGGAATTAAAAATAAAAGAAGTAGTATATTTCCAATAAAGCTAATGAAAAAGTTAAATCCAAAAATTGGAATAACGAAAAGTATGATTAATGAGTAGGTAAGAAGATTTTTATTAGCTTTAAGAAAATAATTCATCTTTGTTATTCTTATCTATAATTTCTTTTTTTATTAACTAAGGTCATACTAGCAATAACGACGCTCCAACACTGTCCAAAATATAAAATAACTCCTAATAGCCATACCCACAAAGTAAGTACAAGAAAACCTCCAATGAAACCATACGCTTGAAATCTTACTCCAAGTGAGAGAATACTTTTACTTACTGCCAGGTTCAAAGTGGTTAGGCCAATTCCAATAAGAAAAGATCCTGGTAAAAGTGGTTTCAATGGAACTTTTCTACTGGGTAAAAGTGCTTGCAATAAGAGAGCCATTAAAGAAAAGCCAATTAGTGGTATTGCAAACTGACCAACTTGCAATAGCGGCAGCTTTAATAATAAATCAGAAATAAGATTATTAGATTTTGAAAGATTTTCTAAAACGTTACTTGGGATCATTCTAAGATTTGCACTAATCTGATCTAGTACCATTAAAAAACCAATAAAGAATACTATTAAGAAGGCTTCAACCCTATTTCGAAGAAACTTTGAAGCTTGCACTCTCCAAGCAGCATTTGCTTTTTTTGAAGGAATTTCGTCCTCCCAAAGTCTATCTGAACCTCTTTGAAGAGATAGATATGCATTTCCTGCTGTAAAAAGCAAAAACATAGCCCCAAGAATACCTGCTCCAAAACCTTGATCTATCAAATTAAATAACGTTGTTTCTACTAACTCAACTACTGAAGGAGGTAAAAGCTGCGCTGCAATAGAAATTATTTGTTGATCTAATCCTTCTTGTTTTCCGAGGAACCACGAAGCTATTGAAAGAGAAATCAGAAGAATAGGAAAAAATGATTGAAGTGTGTAGTAAGCAAATGCAGCGCTTAAATCAACACAATCAGATTTGCTCCATCGCTCACAAGCTCCCCATAAACTTTTCAGTATCCATGTTGAACTTCGATGCATATTAATTTTATTCAAATATTTTATTTATTTACTTATTTTTTATTGTATCTGATTGAGAAATTTTTCAAGCAATGATTTATTTGTCATGCAACTATTTCTCTAATAATAAATTGCCCCATGGCTTTAAAATTTCAACTTTATCTATAGATCTACAAGCAATTAATGGAAAATTTACATCGCTCAAGTCTTCTCCTGAAACTAACTTTAAAGGATCTTTTTCCAACCACTCTATAGAACAATTGAGTTCTTCTAATAGCAGCCAGGCTGCTGCAATATCCCATATCTTTGGGGTTGATTCTATTGCTCCAAAAGTTTGTCCCATCGCTACACTCGTTAGATTTAAACTAGATACACCTAAGAGTCTTATTTTTCCTGGAAATACTGAGTTAGGTTTTTTTTGTAAAATTTTAATTGATCTACTACACAAAGAAATGCATTCACTCTGATGATTATTTTGGCTAGGATCTATTTTCTGGTTATTTAACCAAACTCCTTTACCTTTAATGGATACAAACTTTTTTTGCAATGTAGGAATTATTAAAAAAGAAGATTGCGGTTTACCATCAACAAACCTTGCTACTGATATAGACCAGTAAGGAATTCCTGCAGCAAAATTTGTTGTCCCATCGAGTGGATCGACCACCCAATAAGCTTTTGAGTTTGGAATTAACTTTTGCCCTTCTTCACTAAGGACGCCCTCACCCGGAGCTATTGAAGCTAAGCCATCTACGATTGTTTTGTCACTCCACAAATCGCAACTTGTTAATAATGATCCATCTGCTTTATTGCTGGCGTTAATATTTCCAAAATCTTTTTTTTGACGTTGAGTTACTAACTCAAATAAAGAATCTAATTCACTTAGTTGCTTATTAGTTAGATTTGGTGGATTCATCTTTATAAATTGCAAATAGACTCTGTATCTTTAATTTTAGTATTATTACTACCCAAACAATTTTTACTTTTATCAAGGAAAGTTAATCTTTCTAATTCATCTATATTCAGATTGTAATTATATATTGCATTAATATTTTTTGATTTCGCATTACTTAATTCACTTTGCCTAACAAGAACATCTTTTAGAGTTGATATTCCGACATCATATCTAAGTCTGGAAAGCCTTACTGACTCTTTGCTAGATTCAATTTCTTTAAGAGAAGAAATTATTTTTTCTTCATTTAATTTAAGATTTAAATAGGCTTTACTAATATTTGTGGTTAAAACATTTTTCAGATTTGCATAAGCATATTTTTCGGATTTTGCATCTGCTATTTTAGATTTGTAAGAGTTCTTATTTTGTCCGCCATCAAAAATACTCCATGCAAAATTTAGACTTATGGTATTTGTATAATTAGATCCAGATTCTGCAGAGTCGATATTAGTTGCTAGAGAGTCCCCCTTTGAAAATGTACTAGATAATGAATTACTAATATAGATATTTGGCTTATTTTGAGCTAAAAAGCTCTCTGCTTGGCTCTTTTTGATCGATTTTTGAAGAATAAGGTTTTTTAAGGAAAGATTTTTATCCAAACCCGCATTAATATTCTTATTCAATTTATGGTTCCAAAACCCTATAAGATTTTGCTCTTTATTAGTTTCGAAATCTCCCTTAACATTAAGAATCTCATTAAGAGAAATCTTATTAATTTCATGTTCTATTTTCTTTTCATTAAGTGATTGTTGATCTCGAGATAATTGAGCTTCTGCTTCAAGAACTTCAAATTTTGTACCAATTCCAGCATCTAGCTTCGCTTTAGCATTTTCTAAACTTGTAATTGATAAGTCAAGTGTGAATTTTTTATTTTGAATATCTTGATATGACTTTTTGTATTTGTGATATCTGATTCTTGCTTCTTGAATTAAATCTTTTTTCTTAATCTCATAATTATTTTCTGCAATTTTGTAATTTGTTTTGGCAATTTTAATTTCAGATCCTCTTAGAGGGGCAATGATATCCCATTTAATATTCAGGGAAGGATTAGCCGTAAATTGTGATGTTTTATAAGTAGGTAAATTGCTATTGTACTGTTTACCTGCGACATATTTTGGTAACCCATTGGCTTGAAAATCTAAGGATGGGTATCTTTTGGCAATTTGACTGGAAAGATTAAAGCTTGCAGAGGCTACTAGGTTTTGTAATGATTTTAATTCTTGATTATTTAATACAAGTTTTTCTATTTCTTGATAATCAACAAAAGTAATATTTGATTTTTCTTCTAAAACATTATCAATATAATTTTTTATTTCGCTCGATAAAACATTAAAGGTATTCATACTTAGAGTAAGCGGCAATAATAAGAAAGGATTTATTACTCTTCTAAGCATGATTTATAGTTTCGAAAATATTCGATTATCCAATCAAAGTATTAATAATATCATTTGAATCATCAAGAACGTGAATTTTAGTATTTATTTGATTCTCAACTTCTTGAATATTTTTATCATCTAAAAATAAATCAGTATTAATTTTTAACATAATAGATGGTATATAAACAGCTTCTCCTAAATCCTTATTTTTCAGCCCGTAAATTAGATCTTCTCCAGTAAGAAGACCTGTAACAACTTGATCTTGACCCCAATAAATACTTGGCAAACCATATAAATTAATTGTTAATCCATTAATTAAGTTTAATTTCTTAACTGTAGGAATTAAGGCTTCATAAACTAATTTACCAACAATCCAACTAACTTTTTTTGGCTTTTTTACTTTTTGGGGTAGGTTTTGAGTCTTCTCTCTTAATGCTTCTAAAAAGTTCCTAATAGTCCCAACTCCATTAGATTCTTGTGGTATATTTTCGTAGGTTTTGTAACTAGGTAAATTTGTACCAGCAATTAAATACCATTCGTCTGCTAGCCAACAAAAACGAGTCCCAAGAGTAATTTGTAGAGATGCTTGAATTTTTTCTACTTGTTTAATAGTTTTTTTTGCGTACTCTGGGCTGATTGATTTCAATCCATCATTTTCAGGTCTAAATTTTGTAAGTCCTACAGGAACTATTGCGACTGAAAGTACTGTTTGAGAGGTTTTTTTGTAGAATTCAGCAAGTTCCAAAATTGATTTCTCAAGAATATCCCCATCATTTATATCTGGACAAACAACAATTTGAGCATGTATTTGAATAGAGTTTTTTTCAAACCACGAAATTTGATCAAGTATCACTCCTGCTTTTTTATTTTTTAATAATTTTTCTCTTGTAGCAGGATCAGTAGCATGAACTGAAATAAAAAGTGGGGAAAGTTTTTGCATAGCAATTCTTTCCCAGTCTTCTTTTTTTAAATTAGTAAGAGTTAAATAAGAGCCATATAGGAAACTTAATCTATAATCATCATCTTTTATATATAGGCTTTTTCTTTTACCACTTGGCTGCTGATCAATAAAACAAAATGGACATCTATTATTGCATTGCTTGATTGAATCAAATAATGCATCTTTAAAATTTATACCTAAATTAACGTCTAGATCTTTTTCAATATTTATATTGTGAATCTCATGATTTTTATCTAAAACTGATATGTCTAAAATTTCTTCACTAATCAGAATCTGATAATCAATTAAATCTCTTGGTTTTTTCCCATTAATACTAATAATTGAATCACCTGATTCAAATCCTATTTCTTCAGCAATAGAATTAGCTTCAATACTTTCAATTTCTGCAGGGTTTATTTTATAAGTAATATTAGGAACCAAAAGATCACTGGAATCTTCCATGTAATTAATTTCTTGCCACACAATTTAAGGCCAAATACTCTTACTTGTATTTATTCTAAACTTATATATGACGCAAAGTGTATTAAATACTTTTAAAAAACTAAATATAGGTTTGAAATTATGGGCCTTTTATTTATTAAAATATGGCATTCGCAGTTTTCTAAAACACGATTTAGATTAATTAAAAAAACCTTTTTCATTGAAAGAATTAATTACAAAAAATTTAGAAGTAAAAGATAAATTCAACTATGAATCCCAAAAGACAGTTGATTCATACGAAAATAGTTTTTTATCAAACCCTATATCTTTAAGATTGTGGTCTTCTTTCTTTGTAATTTTACCTATTTTTGTTCAAGCCCCTTGGGTTAGATTAGAACCAATAAGTGCTCTTTGTTTTACTTTTGTTATTGTCTTAGTGGCAATTTTTTTGAATCAGAAAGGATCAAATAAGTGGTTTATTGTAAGTTCATTATTACTTGGTATATCAGGTAGTTGGCTTGGTGGATGTTTGTTCTGGGGATGGTTAAGCCCATATCCTATCCTACACATACCTGTTGAAGCTGTAGTTCTACCATTAGCTTTAATTGGATTTGGTACTAATTGGAAAATAGGTTCAAGTTTTTATATCTCTTCTTTATTTGGAACCGCAGTTACTGACATTACAATATTTTTAATCGGAATCATGGATCAATGGAGGCAGGTAATTACAGCAGATTCTGAAAATGCACCCATGATTCTTCAAAAAACTTCAGAGAGTCTTATTCAAATAAAATCATTATCTATTATCGTTTTTATTGCTCTTATACTTTGGTTTATTTCAAAAGAAATTTTAGATTCTGGCACAATTAATACTACTAGTGGTAAAGCACTCTTAGTTTCTGGTTACGTAATTCAAACGACATTAATTGTTGATGGTATTTTTATTGTTTTAGCAATTCTGCAACCAACTTTTAGTGGATTGGTTTAATGTTAAGGCCTCCATTTTCGCAAGAACCGATACCAATAAATAATTGGGATGTAATCGTTATAGGCGCAGGAGCTGCTGGCCTTATGACTTGTCTTGAATTGCCCTCAAATTTACAAGTGCTTCTTTTAAATAGAAATACTAGTAAGGTATCTTCTAGTAGATGGGCTCAAGGAGGAATTGCATCTGTTGTTAGACAAGATGATTCATTTGATCTTCATGCTGAGGATACTTTAAAAGCAGGTGATGGACTATGTGATTTTCAAGCTGTAGAAATGCTAGTTAGAGAAGCTCCAGGTTGTGTAGAAAGGTTGCAGCATTTAGGGATGATTTTTGATCAAAGTTCTGATCAACTAGCTACTACCTTGGAAGCAGCCCATTCACGAAGAAGAGTCTTACATGTTAAAGATCGTACTGGAAGAGCATTAGTTGAAGTTCTAGAAGATCATATTGAGAATCAAAAAAATATTCTTCACTGCAGAGGTGTAAGAGTAACTGAACTTCTCATTGAAAATAAAGAATGTAGAGGAGTTCAGGTTCTTGATGGAGCAAATTTATATTGGATTAAATCTAGAGCTGTTGTTTTGGCTACAGGTGGGGGTGGGCACTTATTTACAAATACAACAAATCCTGCTCAATCCTCTGGTGAAGGGATTGCTCTTGCATGGAAAGCAGGAGCTGCTATCGAAGATTTAGAGTTTGTGCAATTTCACCCTACAGCTTTAAAATTTTATGGTGCACCTTGCTTCTTAATATCTGAGGCACTTAGAGGGGAAGGAGCGATTTTAGTTGATAAAAATGGTGAAAGTCCAGTTAAAAATCTTGAAAATCGAGATCTAGCTACTAGAGATCAGGTAAGTAGAGCAATTATGAAAAATATGCATGATAACAATGTAGACCATGTTGGCTTAGATCTTCGTTATATTGACCCAGAAAAAATTGTAGAGCGCTTCCCCACAATCTTAAGTCGATGTCAGGATTATGGCGTTAACCCTTTAAATGAGGTTATTCCTGTAGCTCCTGCAGCTCATTATTGGATGGGAGGTGTTAAAACTGATCTAAATGCATCTTCAACAAGAAAAGGATTATATGCCGTTGGAGAAGTTGCTTCTACAGGTGTGCATGGTGCTAATAGACTGGCAAGTAATTCACTGATGGAGTGTCTTGTTTTCGCAAGAAAAATGTCTTCAATTGTGTTGAATGACCTTTCTAAATTTGAAAAATTTGATAGATCATTTCAAGAGTTTGATATTCAAGATCCTAAAGAAAATCAAATTTCTATAATTGCTGAAAAAATTGATGAACTAAGAAAACTATGTTGGTTAAATTTAGGTGTATCTCGAAATAAGGTAAATATGAGTAAATTTTTAAATTACATACAAAATGATATAGAAAATTTAAATAAAAATGATTTACTAAATAGTCTTGAAAAAATAAAATTTGATCAAAAAATAAAACTTAGTGAACGTAATAGAAGAGCATTAAATCTTTTACTTGATTTAAAGAATAGACAAATAACCACCATAACTTTATTAAAAGCTTGTCTATTTAGAGAGGAAAGTAGAGGAGGGCATTATAGAGATGATTTCCCTGATAAAGATAAAAATTGGGAATGCCATACTAGACAACAGTTAGATCAAACAATTCAAAAAAGATTTATTAAAAATTAAGATTTCCCTGATAGTCAGATTTTGTTGCTAATTCATTTAAGTCACGCGTACCACTAATAATTTCTCCATTTATTTCCCAAGAAGGAAATCCACTGATTCCTTTCGTTTGGCATAGCTCATACTCATTATCTTTACCATCTTTAGCACACTCAACTACTTTTAATTCTTTAACTGCTTCCTTACCAAATAATTGTTTCTGATCGTGGCAATGTGGGCACCAGTATGCACTATACATAACAATATTGTTTTCACTTAAAAATTTTGCAAACTTTACCTTCTGGGGAGAGCTTGAAGTGGTAATTATTGGCGATACATTTTCAGTGGGGTTTGCAACATCAATAGCATTAGAGGGGTCAACGTTTGTTGACCAAATTAGCCCCCCCATCAGAACACTAATGGCTACAATAAAACCTCTAAAAATCATAGGTTCTCTACTTTCGAACTTTGCTCCAATAATAGAAATTATAAAGATAGAAAACGATAAAATTGCTGAAAGTATACAAAAAAAGCAATATGCTTGAATCTTAAAAAACATTATATTTATCAATAAAAAGCTAAATGTTGATGACGCACAAGAAATTAAAAATACTAACCACCATAAAAACTTATTTAGTTTTTCTTTTGGGGAAATTAAATTAAGCGAGAGTATTATTGAGATAATTAATATTGAAAAATATGTTATGAATCCAGCTAATGAGAGAGGTATATTAACTTGACTATTTTCAAACAAAGTACCCCAAGGACTATTTAAAACTGTTTCACAACCATTTTGTATCCCTGGGCATGAAAGCGAAGTAAATAATCCCCAGTTTTTTAAAGTAATCGACCCTGTATCAACTATGCCTATAGTGCTAAGAATTGCGATTATGATTTTTGGCCATTTCAAATCTTTTTTATTTCTTCTGTTTAAAGTCTCAAGGGGCATCCAAAAAGAAAGTTTGTTATTTACATTATCTATCCTAATATAATCTTGGCATGAGAGTTATATACGAAATGCTGTTTAAATTTTTTAATTCTTATTTTTCTAGTTGTGAAACAAAATATTCTTAATGTAAAAGAAAAAAAACTATTTAAGATTGCATTCAGTCATGTTGGTTGTGAGAAAAATCTTGTTGATACTGAACATATGCAAGGTTTATTAGATAAAGAGGGTTATGAAGTTGATAGCAATATAAATGATGCAAATGTTGTTGTCGTAAATACTTGCAGTTTTATTGAAACAGCTAGAGAAGAATCTATTAGAAAAATTCTAGAATATACAAATCAAGGAAAGGAAGTAATAGTTGCAGGCTGTATGGCTCAGCATTTTAAAGATGAGCTTATAAAAGAAATCCCTGAAATAAAAGGTTTGGTTGGAACAGGAGATTATCAAAAGATAGCCAAGGTTTTAGAAAGAGTAGAAAAAGGTGAAATCGTTAATGAAGTTTCAAAAATACCTGAATTTATTGCAGATGAGGAAATGCCTCGTTTTGTAGATAAAAATAAATTTGTTGCTTATCTTCGCATTGCTGAAGGCTGCAACTATAATTGCGCTTTTTGTATTATTCCTAAGTTGAGAGGTCCTCAAAGAAGCAGAACAATAGAATCTATAGTTTCAGAAGCAAAAAGTCTTGCAAGAAAAGGTTTTCAAGAAATCATCTTAATTAGTCAAATAACAACTAATTATGGTCAAGATATTTATGGAAAACCATCATTAGCCAAACTTTTGAATGAGCTTTCTAAAGTTCCAATTCCTTGGATAAGGATACATTATGCTTATCCAACAGGTTTAACTGATGAAGTTATTAGAGCTTTCAAAGATTCAAAGAATATAGTGCCTTACTTTGATTTGCCACTTCAGCATAGTCATCCAGATGTTTTGAAGAGTATGAATAGACCTTGGCAAGCTTCTTTGAATGAATCAATTTTGGAGAAAATTAGAGAAGAAATTCCATCTGCTGTATTAAGAACTAGTCTCATTGTTGGTTTCCCAGGAGAAAAAAAAGAACATTTTGAACATCTTCTCGAATTTTTGTATAGGCACAAATTTGATCATGTGGGAGTGTTTATTTTTTCTCCTGAGGAAGGAACTGCAGCTTTTCATTTACCAAATAAAGTATCTCTAGAGGTTGCAAAGGCAAGAAAAGATAACGTTATTTCAGTGCAACAAAATATATCTAAAGATAAAAATCAGACATATGTTGGTGCAAAAATGAAGATTTTGGTAGAAAAAATATCAGATAATAACGAATTAATAGGTCGGTCTTATAATTTCGCTCCTGAAATTGACGGAAATGTAATTTTATCTGTTAAAGATAATATTGATTTGAAAAATTATATTGGTAAATTTGTTGAAGCAAATATTTCTTTTGCGGATGAATATGACTTGTATGGAGAGACTATTAAAATTTTGTAGTTTTTTAAATTAATTTAACTGCTCTTAAGAGCTTATCTAATGCGAAAGCAGCTCCAAAACCAAACCCAATAAATGCAAAATAGAAAATGATGTTCATTAATTTTTTTATTTTTCTTTAATTTAACATCAGATGAAAAGATTAGATTTTTTCGTTTAATTTCTTAATCTTGGATATAGGGTAATTTTTTATATAAACATTCTTCTGCTTTTTGTAGTTCCCGGCCTAAATATAGAGCATGGTCGAATCTGGTTATTAAGTCATTTCTTTCTTCAGTGATCAATATTCCTAGTTGTTTCGCACTAATACCTTTAAAAACTTCATTACTAACTCTTTTATTTTGAGAGTCACATTTGATTGGTTCATTTGTTTCTGGGTCAAGCGCATAGCCTTCCTCATCGATGTTATTTGAAAAGTGCTCTAAAATTATTTTATTTTTTTCTAAATCAACTTTTATAATAAAATAACCATTTGGATCTAAGTCTATATATCTGTTGGATAGATTATTATCAATCTTTATTTTTTCATCTAAACTTTTACTAGTGTCCGTCATTATAAGTTAATAAAAACTATATTACTAATATAATCTTTCGTAAAGCCAAATAATTTTTTATTTAAAGGGTATAGAGTTATTCTCAAATTCAATCTCCTTTTCGGTTTGTTTATTAACTTCATTTAGCCAAGGATAAATTATATTTTCCATATTTTTGTCAAACCACTTATGTAAGCTAATGGTGCTTTTCGCAAAAAAACCCCTCCGCCTTTTATGTTTACCACCTGCTCCAGGATCAAAAAAATGGATACTATTTTTTATTGCCCATTCAATTGGCTGGTAGTAACATAGTTCAAAATGTAAATTAGATATTTCTTCTTGACTCCCCCAATATCTACCCCATAAGTTGTTTTTATTTTTAACGCACATCGACATAGCGAAAATATCATTTGAATCATTTTTTGATGCGCTAAAAAGTAAAAGATTTTTTTTATTATCAACAATTTTTTCGAAAAATGTAGATGTTAGATATTTACTTCCCCAAACTCCCCACCTTGAGCAATGCTGTTCATAAAAGTTATGCATTTTTTTGAGGATTTCTTGGTTGATATCATCTTGATTAAAAATTTCTATTTTAATATCTTGTTTAGTAATTGATTTCCTCTCTTTTTTGATATTTTTTCTCTGATTAGAGTTAAATCTAGAAAGAAAATCATCAAACGTTTTTTCTCCATTACTCCTCCATTCACTGCTGGAATTTATCCATTCATAGTATCCCAAAGATTTAAGATATTTGCCCCAGCTTTCATCAATATATAAAAAATTACAACTTAAAATTTTGTTTGTAATCGCAAAGCTTTCGATATTCTTTAGGAGTGAATTTGTAATTTCTTTCTTATCTTTATTTTTTTTATAAAGAAATTGATATCCATTTACAGGACTATAAGGACTCATTCCAATTAATTTAGGATAATAATTTAAATTCAGCTCTTGAGCCAATCGTGCAAATGATTGATCAAAAATGAATTCTCCATAGCTATGACTTTTTAAAAAAAGTGGTGCAATTCCTAAAATTTCTTCATTTTTATAAGCAACAAAATATAGAGGTTGCCAACCAGTTTCTCTTGAAACACTTTTTGATATTTCAAGGTTTTTAAGCCAAGTCCATTCATAAAATGGATTATTGATTTCATTTGCTAATTCGTTCCATATCTCCTTGGAGATTTCCTTAATTGACAATTTGACTTCAACTTTATGTATTTTTTGGTTCATTTATTATTGAATCTATTTCAAATTTTTTTGTAATGAACATGGATTTCATTATTCATTAAATTTTTAATTGATTTTATTTCCCATATTCTTTTGAGATTAAAAATCTCATTTGTTTGTTCTAGAGGGATCCATGTATATCTACCTCCAATAATTTGTGGAATTATTGTAATTTTTATATCTGTTATTAGATCCTCTTTTATAAATGAATTTATAAGTTTTGCACCTCCTAAAAGAGCTAGATTATTTATCCCTTGTTTTTTTAGTGAAATTAAAGTTTTACTCCATGAATCTTCGAAAAAGAGTTGTTTCTCGAAGTCATTATTCGACGAATTATCAACTTTACTTGAGCTTATTAGCCATCTTCTAATTGGTTGACGAAAGTATTCCCAATTACTGTTAAATTTTTTGCTATTTGAAGCAACTATAGAAATTGGTTGTTTTTTTGATATTGTTACTTCGTGATTACCATTGAGATTTTTAATTAGGTAGGTTGATTGATGAGCCATTAAAGTACCTAAACCAAAGATGGTGGCGTCAACCATTGATAAGTGTTGATTTAACATTTTTTTATCTTCTTCGCTTCCAAGATGCGATTCTCCCCCTCCAGGAAATGCAATTCTCCCATCAAGACTAGATGCTATAACAATTATTACTCTTGGGATACTCAAGTTTGTGAGACTAAACTATTTTCAAGTTTCAACTTTAATGAATTGGATAGCTTTTGATCAACATAAATTTCTGCAGCATTATTTGGGCTCTCTTGGAGTCTTATTTTGTGTAATGTTGCACCAAGTTCATGGATTGGATTTTTAAGAATATCAGAAATATATAAAGCTATATTTTCAGCAGTTGGAACACAATTCTGGAAAAATTCGATGTCTTTATTTAGAAAAGTATGATCTAGTTGTTCAACAACCAAATCATTAATTATCTCCTGTAGCGCAGATAAGTCGCAAACCATTCCCGTTCTTTTATCAATGTCCCCTTTTACAGTTATATCGACAAGATAGTTATGACCATGTCCATTAACTCTGGCACATTTCCCATAGATTTTTTTATTTTCATCAAAGGAAATCTCTTCTTTTGCAAGCCTATGAGCCGCTGCAAAATGAGTTTGTACTGTTAAAAATGCTTCCATGTTTTCTCCAAAATAATCTGCCCATAAATTTGGGTTTTCATAAAGCCTTAAACTTGTAAGAGGTAAATCATCCTTTAGACGACTCCAAATAACCTTTACTAATGCTTCAGTTGTGGGAAGTATACCTTCTTGATTATTAACATTAAATTCAGGCCAGACATCATTTAAAAAACGAAAATCTAATTGTCCAGTAACCTTATCTTTAATAGAGTGTTTTACATCAGAGAGATTAAGTACCATTCCATCAGAGTCTAGTTCTCCACCCATTGAAACAATAAGTTCATAATTATGGCCATGACCTGGTGCAATACTGCAATTTCCAAAAAGAGATAAATTTTCTTCTGGGGTTTTTTCAGGAAGCCAATAACGGTGACTAGAACTAAAGCAGGCACGTCGAGTTATGACGCATTCACGTCCTTTTCCATGTAATGGTTTGGATTGTGTAGAAGTCATAACTTTCTGCGATAATACTATCTTAAGGTTTTAAATACGCTTTTGTCTTTATGGAACAATCCATTATCAAAAAAACAGTTCATACTTTAAAGGGCAGAAGCATATTTTTAATAGGAATGATGGGTTCTGGTAAGTCACAAACCGGTTTGAAGCTGGCTGAATTATTGAAGTATAAATATATTGATTTAGATTCGTTAATAGAGAAGTTGGCAAAAAAATCTATCAATCAAATTTTTAATGATGAAGGAGAAAATAATTTCCGTGAATTAGAAGCAAACTGCCTTAAAGAAACTATCAAAATTCCTTCATTAGTAATTTCTACTGGGGGAGGAATAGTTACCAAATCGGAAAACTGGGGAATCTTAAGGCAGGGAATAATTGCTTGGATAGATCTCGACAAAGATATAGCTATTGAAAGATTGAAAAATGAAATTGAAAATAGACCACTTCTTCAGGGAAAGAATCTAAATGATTTATATATGAGCATTTTTCAATCTAGAGAAAATTTGTATTCTCAAGCAGATTTAAGAATTCAAGTAAAAAGGGAAAATATTGAAGAAGTCGCTATGAAAATAATTAATGCAATTCATAAAGAAATAATTAGTTAATCTGGTTCAATTCTTACTGCAAACCATTTGATAACGTATCCTAATTTTATTTCTAATTCATAAGTGCTTTCTAATAATTCTTCACAAAATTCCTGATCAGGATCTTCTATATTTTGATATATTGTTTGTGTTTCTGCCTTACTGAGCCAATTTTTCAACCATAAAATTGCTTCTTGCTTTGTTACAATTTTTTCTTTTGAATCTGGCTCTAATAATACATAATGATCTGATGCTCTTATTAGTGGATTTGACATAATGAAGATTCTTCTTGGATTAGTTCTTTGCTTGATTTTTCAAGGAATTTTTTTAGAAAGTTCTTTTGCTTTTGTAGATTCTAATGTACGAGAGTTTTTGGAAAATCGTGTAAAACAATGGCCAGAATTATATTTATCAAATTTTAAATTATCGGATACTTCTGAGGATTTAATTTATCCTGAATGGTTCGAGGGGAATTGGCTTGTTACTTCTCAAGATGTAATGAATGATTCAGAAGAGCCAGTAATTTATAAAGTAAATTTCTTTAAGAATGATTCAGATTTAGTTGTTGGTAATCGTGCAAAAAATTCTGAATCTATTGGAAAAGCAATATTTGGTGATACCTTAATCAAGGTTGTAAATGATCCTCAATCTATTAACAATCAAATTACTTATTTAAAAGATGATTTTTATATCGATTCAAGAATTACAGGGAGAAATCAGATCCAAGATGATGATATTTTTTTCGCAGATGAGCTAGTTATACAAACTGCACATAAGCCAGGTGCTTCAAGGATTAATCAGGTAGAGACCATTAGTAAATTTCAAAAATGTTCCGAAGAAATATTGGAAGTTGATAATTCAATTAAACCATCAATTTGTGGAGTGCAATATGTTGCCTCTTATGGTTCAAAAGTTGGTGATCCTTCTATTCATGCTATAAAAACAAATAAATATAAATTGAAGTTTGAATTTATTGAGAGTTAGCACTAAAAAGATATTCTTCTAAGTTGTTCCTCCAAATGAAAAGATTTTCTAAATATGGGTTGTTTATGTATTCTTGGCTCCCCTCTCCTGAAAGAATTGGTCCTGCAGACTTTGGAAATTTAAGAAGGGATAATTGAGCAGCAATTGAAATATCTGCAATTGATAAACTATCTCCAACTAAAAATTTCTTGTTGATCAAGGATTTTGATAAAGCTTCCAGTAATTTTTGGAGTTCTAAATTATCTTTAGAGGACAAAACTACATTAGAAATTTTACTAAGATTTTTAAAAGGTAATTTATCAACAATACTTTTAACCGAAGAAGGTATTTCATCTGGAAGTAATGCAGTTCTTAGGTGTGGATTTTCTATTGCAGATTTTATTAAAGCTTTTCTACAAGTTGTAGCCATTGTAGTATCTGCCCAGTCTTCAATTAGTTTGCATTGTGCAAATAATATTGGGTCATCAGGAAAAAGTGGGTTGTTATCATTTTTTTTATCTATATATTCGCAAATAGTTGAAGAGTCATTAATAACTTGATCGTTACTATCGACTATTACAGGTACTTGTTTTTGACCTGATAATTTAAAGATTTCAAATTGGCCTATTCCAGGTGTTACTTCTTCAACTCGATATTGTAGTTTTTTTGCATGAAGAGCCATTCTTGTTTTTAAACAAAAAGCACTATGCCTAAATTGATATAATGTAATCATGCTGTTTAATGTTTGTTAAAACTTAGCTAAAAAAGTAATCTATTTGTGGAGCTGATGGGCGAATTTTTCTCTAATGTTGCAAGATATCCAAAGTATTTGATATCTATCATTGTTGGGGGACTTGTAGCTTTGCTTGAACCTTTATTCAAGAATAGATCAAATCCTCTCACAATAGTAGGATTGATATCTTCTGTCTTAAGTGCTTTCATAACTGTTTATTTTGTCTTGCAAGCGATGACAAACCCAATAAATTTACAACCATAATGCCAAATAATTACCGTCTTGCAAAAGTTTCTTCTCTTTTGAAGAAAGAAATAACCCTTATTTTGCAGAATGATTTAGAAAATGATCTTATTAGAGATCATTTCGTCAATATTTCTAAGATTGATTTATCAGGTGATTTGCAACACTGTAAAATTTACATAACTTCAACTGCTCAAGAGAAAGTGAGAAAAGAGATTGTTGAAAACTTGAATACTGCTAAAAGCTCTATAAGGCATAGTTTAGGAAAAAGAATTGAGATGAGAAGAGTTCCAGAGATAATTTTTAAAGACGATGTTGTTCTTGATAAAGGATTATCTGTCTTGAAACTTCTCGATGAATTAAAAAATAAAAATCAAAATCATATTGTTGAGGATAAGGATGCCAAAAGTTGATCTACCCCTTGATCAAAGAAATATAATTATTACTCGATCAAAAGAAGGGATATTGGATATAAAAAAGATATTCATAAGCAAGGGCGCTAATGTATTTGATTTACCTGCAATAAGTATTGCTGATCCTGATGATTTGAATCCTCTTGACGAAGCATTAAATCAAATAAATGATTTTCATTGGATTATTTTTTCCAGTAGTAATGGGATCAAATTTGTTGATAAAAGACTTAGATACTTTAATAGTTCATTAAAAGAATGTTCTAAAAAAACAAAAATCGCCGTAGTTGGAGAAAAAACTTCAAAAACTCTTGATGATTTTGGGATCAAGGCTGATTTCATACCTCCAGAATTTGTTGCTGAAAGTTTAATTGATAATTTCCCAGTATCTGGTTATGGACTTCGAGTTTTTGTACCAAGAGTTCAAACAGGTGGTAGGGATTTAATTGCAGATCAATTTAGAAAGGCTGGTTCTCGTGTATTTGAGGTTGCTGCATATGAAACTAGATGTCCTGAATCAATTCCGGAAGAAACAATTGATATTATTTCTAATCGAAAAGTCGATGCAATTATTTTCTCAAGCGGTAAAACCGTGGTAAATGCTGCTTTTTTACTTGAAAAAAAACTTGGTAAAAAATGGTTAAAATATTTCGATCAAATTAAGTTATTAACTATTGGACCTCAGACCACAAAAATATGTAACAAGATTTTTGGAAGAGTTGATAGTCAGGCACAAAAATATACTTTTGAAGGACTACTAGATGTAGCAATTAACATTTTTAATTAGAAATATTTTTTGTATAGTTCTTTTCAACTAAATCTTTGAACCTATCAATATTGGCCTGTAATTCGTTTGTAACCATTTTGCCTAAAATATTTTCTTCCATAAACCGAGCAATCATTTTTGGTAGTTCATAAGTTATGGCTAAATTGACCGTTGTGATTTGATCAGTTTTACTTTCGAAAACTACTGATCCCTCAGTTGGTAAACCTCCTATTGATTTCCATTTAAGTTTGCTTTTTTCAACCCTTTCGGTAATTTGAGCTTTCCATTTAAACCTAAAGCCATTTGCAGCTAAAGTCCATTCTGTTAAATCTGGTAAGGTATTAGTTTCTTCGTCAACTGTTTTTACAGATTCAATCCAGCTCATCCAAAGTGACATTGAGTCTAAATCGCTCCATGTATCCCATACATTTTCAAGAGGCGCATTAACAATTGTTATTACGTCATGTTTTAGCCAAGTACCCATCAATTAACTTACTGCAAGATTTTTTGCTAATTCGGCTTTCTTCTCTAAAATTGCAGCAGCAGCCAAATGACCACTCATTGTAGCTCCCTCCATAGAGTCTATATAATCTTGTTTTGTATAACTACCAGCCATGAAGAAATTAGATATAGATGTTTTTTGATCGGGTCTGAAAGGTTCCATACCGGGAGCTTCTCTATAGAGTGATTGCGGAATTTGTACCACGTTACTCCAAAGCAATTTAAGGTTTCTTGAGGATGGGAATAGACGGCGAACCTCTTTATCTATTTCTTTTGTAATTCTTTCTGTGGATCTTCCCATCCATTTATCGCCAGGAGTTAAAACACATTGAAGAAGCGATCCCATATCTTTTTTTCTATAGTCTGCTGGACTTGCTAGTGCTAAATCAGCAAAACAACTGAAAGAGGTATCAGCAGAATAAAGAAGGTTATCTAGTCCAATTGGTTCGTTCCCAGTATTATCTTTTTCTAATTCAGTAACCCAACCGTCATATCTTAATTGGATTGTGGCAACAGCTACAGCTCTAAGTTTTTTTAAACCTTCAAATTCTTTAAATTGATACCATTCTTTTGGAATTATTTTTTTTATTCCAGGCACATCACAGGCAGCTAGAAATTTATCTGCGAATACTGCCTTAATTCCTTCAGGAGAAGATATTTTTAATTGATTTACTGAATAAGAGGAAGATGCCTTTTCATAAATGATTTCTTCTACCTTATGGTTAAGATGTATTTTTGCTCCTTTGTTTGTGATGTAGTCGACAATAGGTTGAGTTAACCACTTATGCGGAGAGCCTTTTAAAAGATTAAGTTTTGAGGCTTCTGTTTTTGAAGCAAACATCATAAATATAGTTAGCATGCATCTTGCTGAAATATCTTTGCAATTAATAAAACCTAAAGCGTATGCGATAGGATCCCACATTCTTTCTAAGCTTTTTTCACTTCCACCATGGTTTAAAAACCAATCTTTAAAACTAATTTTATCTAGATCTCTAATTATTTTCATTGCGCCTTCATAGTCTATCAATCCTCTAACTATTGGGCTTGTCCCTAAAGCTAAGGCATTTCTGAACTTATCTACCCAAGTAAGTTGTTCGGTGGTAAAAAAAGCTTTAAGTCCGTTAAATGGAGCACCTAAAGGGAATCTGAAGTCTAAAGATTTTAAATTACCACCATAATTAATAAATAGATGAGTATGATCTTTCGGGAGTAAATTGTCTAGAGCTCCCACTTTTTTCATTAATTTAAAAAGATTTGCATAATTGTAAAAAAATACATGTAAACCCATTTCTATGTGGTTGCCATCCTTATCTTCCCAGCTTCCTACTTTACCGCCCCAAAATGACCTGCTTTCGAAAATTTCTACTTCGTGACCTTCATCAACTAAATTGACTGCTGCTGTAAGACCAGCTAACCCAGAACCAACTATTGCAATTTTCACTTTTTCTTAGAATTATAACAAATCAAGTTTGGATAACGTTTGTTCTATGCATCCTATCGATTAAGTTTTTATATTATAAATAGTAGAAATCCTTTGTATATGGAAAATGTAGAAGTTAAACAGGAAATTAAAAATTCTGATGATGGCAAAGGTATCTTAATTACGAATGATGCTATAGAACAAATTTCAAATTTATTGAATGGCCAAAGTGATAAAAAAGCACTAAGGGTAGGAGTAAGATCAGGCGGTTGTAGTGGGATGAGTTATACAATGGATTTTATAGGAACTGATGAAATAAATCCCGATGATAAAGTTTATGATTATTCATTAAAAGCTGATCAAAGCTTTCAAGTGGTTTGTGATCCTAAAAGTCTTTTATATATTTATGGAATGCAGTTAGATTTTAGTAAGGAATTAATCGGAGGTGGCTTTAATTTTGTAAATCCCAATGCCTCTCAAACTTGTGGTTGTGGAAGCTCCTTTGCAGTTTAATAAATAATGAATAACGAAATTAATCCCATCGAAGAGGATTTTAATGCAGCTTTATCAAGATATAAAGCAGGGCAAGATTTAATTCCAATCGTTCAAGATTTTCAAAAAATTATACAGCAAATTCCAAATCATTTTGCTGCCTGGACTTGTTTATCATGGCTTCAATTACTTTTGAAAAATAATGAAGAAGCTTTGTCAGCTGCCAGACAAGCTGTTTTATTAAATCAGCAAGATCCACAAGCAAGAATGAATTTGTCTTTAGCTCTTTTGGCTACCAATAATAAAGGTGTTAGGGATCATATTGAGTTAATAAAAAAAATGTCTATGATGATGCCAGATGTGAAAAGTGAGTTGAAAGAATCTGTTGAAGACGGATTGAGTAGATATCCAGATTGGCCTGAGTTAACCAAAGTAAAAAAATGGTTGGAATTTTAAATTGTTTAAGATTTTAATATTAAGTAATGGGCATGGAGAAGATCTATCTGGCAGTCTAATAGCTAAACAATTCTCAAAAAGTGGTTATTCTGTGCATGCTTTGCCAATTGTTGGTATGGGAAACCATTACGAAAAAGAACAAATTAAGATTATCGGTAAAGTTAAAGAATTTAGAACTGGAGGAATTGGCTATAATTCTTTCAAGGGGAGACTTACCGAGATATTAGGAGGAGAAATATTTTATGTATTAAAAAGATTATATTTAACTTTTAAAATAAGAAAAAAATATGACTATTTTTTTGTAGTTGGAGATATTGTGCCAGTTTTTTTTGCATGGGTTTGTAAGAAAGATTTTTTTACATATCTAGTTGCTTATTCCAGCCATTATGAAGGGAAGTTGAAATTACCATGGCCTTCTAAATTTTTCTTGCTTTCACAAAAAGCAAAAAAAATATATACGAGAGATTCCCTTACAGCTAATGATTTAACATTGCAATTAAAAAAGAAAGTGTCTTTTTTAGGTAATCCATTTATGGATAAGTTTTTTCCTAGAAAAAAAGAATTAAATAAAGCCGAATTTAGTATTGGATTATTTCCAGGAAGTAGATTCCCTGAGATTTTAGATAATTTTGTTTTTATTTTAGAAGTATTAGAGGCATTGTCAGATTTAAGATATTTTCAAAAAATTCAGTTTAATTTTGCAATAGTTAATGCTATATCTTCATTCAAAATAAAGGAGATCTTTCAAAAAAGAGGATGGTTAAAAATAGAAAATATAAAAGATAATAATCTCTTGAAATTCCAATATAAATTTTTAGAAGTGAATATATATTGGAATAATTTTGACAAAATATTATTGAAAAGTAGATGCTGTATAAGCATGGCAGGAACAGCAGCAGAGCAAGCGATTGGATTAGGAAAACCGGTTATTCAGATTGAAGGTAAAGGTCCACAATTTACAAAAACTTTTGCAGAAGCGCAAAGACGTTTGCTTGGAAAATATGTTTTTTGTGCCACTAATTATAAAGATAAGAATGATCAAATCAATCAGACAATAAAATTGATCATAAAAATAATATACCTTATACAGCTGAATAAGAAATTTATGATCTCATGTAATGAAAATGCTAAAAAAAGACTGGGTGAAAATAAAGCTTGTTTTAAAATGGTTGATGATATTAATATTTTCATAAAAAATGACTAAGGAGAATAATCAAAATAAGTTAAAACAAATTATCGATAATTTGTTATTAATAAATTTATTTACAGTCATTTTTTTTGCAATATTTTTTATTTTTGCAATCATCATGCAATTTAATGGCATATTTATTTTTATTAATTTTATTCAGATAGTTTGGAACCCTCTTGTAGTTCCATTGATAACAATTCTTATTATTGGAGCTTTAATAAACGGTATTAATTCTTGGTGGAGGCGTAAATTGCTTTCTCAAGAAGAGGATATTTAAAAGTATAATTTTTGAGTTTGCTGCTTAATACTTTTTGTCCTTCCAATACAACTTTTGCTCCATCTCCTAACAATATTTTTAAAACCGCTCCAGGCACTGGAAGTAAATTAGGTCTATTCAGACATTTGCCTAAAGTCTGAGAAAATTCTCTCATTAATACCGGATTTGGTGCAACAGCATTAAATACTCCCGAATACTTTTTATCAACTAATGCTTGAGTAATTAATGCACATAAATCAGTTCTATGAATCCAACTCATCCATTGCTTACCATCTCCAATTGGTCCACCTAATCCAACTTTAAATATAGGGAGCATTTTTCCTAATGCACCTCCATCTGCCTCCAGAACTATTCCAATTCTAAAAATAACTAACCTTGAGAAAAATGGTTTGTCAGCGGCGACGGCTTCCCATTTTTTGCAAAGATTAGCTAAAAAGTCTTTCCCTCCAATACTATTTTCAAAGAATTCACCAGACAAACTTGTACCGTAATAACCTATTGCTGATCCATTTATAATGACTTTTGGGTTTATTTTTAAATTTTTAAGGGTTTTCATCATAAATTTTGTGGTTTTAATACGACTATTTTCAATCTCCTGTTTTTGTTCAGAAGTCCATTTTTTTTCTGCTATGGGTTCTCCTATCAGGTTAATAATTCCATCGATCTCTTTTAAAATATTTAGAAAATTTTCATTATTCCAGTTTTTTTCTTTTGATAAGTCTATTTGAAAAAACTTAAACTTATTGAAATCTAAATCAACCTTTAATTTACTAATGGGTTTTCTACTTACAATGTATATTTCGTGTTTTTCATTGAGTAGTGTTGGAACTAATTCTTTCCCAACAAATCCTGTGCAGCCAAGTAGTAAAAGACGCATATCATATTGATGTTTATCATTTAAGGCTATTAAATTTTTTAGACGTTTGTAATTATTATTCCGGTATAAATTTTTTTTCAATATTTTTCATTCAAGTTTTTGTATAATAAATTTCAAATAACTTTCTTGAATTTATTATGACAGATTCTATTCCAAAGAAACCTCTCAAGAAAGGAAGCTTAGTTTTTGTCGATAGAGAAAATTATATAAAAAGTATCGAGGCTCTAGCTAGTGATCACGATTTACCTAATTATGTGTTTGAAGGTCCTGGAGAGATTCTCTCAGTCAAAGACGAATATGCTCAGATTCGATGGCGCAGACCTGTTCCAGATGTCTGGTTGAAATTAGAACAACTTAAAGAATATTTGCAATAAAGTTTTGTATCTAAAAGTTTTTATTTTTTTTCTCTTCAGACATCTTTGATTGGATTCTTTTTGCTTCTTTGATCATTTCCTTACCATCAAATAAGTAATTATCTACATATCCTTGTGTATATCTATCAAATTCTGATAGTGCATCATTAACTTGTGAAAAACAATGATAAAGATCTAGGCCTAAAGCTGAAATAGATTTTGGAACTATTTTTTTGTTATAAATTTTTTCAACTTTTTCTATTTTCTTTTGTGAAAGATTTATGTAACTGCAGAAATTTTCCATTAGTTGGTCATCATATGGATCTGCAGATAGTTCTTTTATTTCGTTGTTCAAAGGTTTAATTATTTGACTAATTAATCTATTGATTGGTGTGTAAATTTCTTTAATCCATGTTTCAACTTCTTTGTCTTTAATTGACGAATTATATTTTTTTGAATTAATTTTTTTTTCCCAATTTTCATTTAATGAATCAAATGATGAACTGGAAGAGACAAAACTTCTATCATATTGTTCTTTTTTGATAGGGTCATTTAAAGTCTCCCAGGCATTTTGTATTGCAAGAAATCGGTCTTTTTCTCCCCCCTTATCAGGATGATGTTGCTTTACTAAAGAGCGATATGAAGATTTAATTTCACTTCTGGTTGCATTTTTTTTGAGACCTAATTCTTCATATAAATTTTTTTCCATTTTTATAAATTATGGATTAAAGATAACCATCTTTTCTAGCTTGAATTGAAGTATTAGATTCAAACATTGCTGTTGATAAATATCTTTCACCAAAACTTGGAAGAATAACTATCAATCTTTTATTCATTAGTTCTTTTCTTTCACCGATTTTAATAGTTGCTGCTAGAGCCGCACCGCTACTGATGCCAGATAAAAGGCCTTCCAATCGAGCTAATAAACGCCCATAATAAAATGCTTCATCGTCATCTATTTTTATGATTTCATCAATTAATTTAGTATCAAGTACTTTCGGCACGAAACCTGCTCCTATTCCTTGAATCGAATGAGATCCTGCTTTTTCTCCAGAAATCACAGCACTTTTTTTGGGCTCTACAGCATAAATTTTGCAATTAGGATTAACTTTTTTCAAGAAACGTGCGCAGCCAGTGATTGTACCTCCTGTTCCTACTCCTGTAACTAGTCCATCTAAATTGTTATTGGATTGAGACCATATTTCTTGTGCCGTTGTTCTTTCATGAATATCTGGATTAGCAAAGTTTTCAAATTGATTAAATTGATAGCTATTTGCAATGGTTGAAGACAACTCATTCGCTAAATCTAAAGCTCCTTTCATTCCTTCTTTCCCAGACGTTAACTGTAATTCAGCTCCATATGCTCTCAACATTGCCCTCCTCTCAATACTCATCGTATCCGGCATAGTTAATATTAATTTATAGCCTTTTGCTGCAGCAACCATTGCTAATGCGATGCCTGTATTCCCACTTGTAGCTTCAATCAAGGTTGTTTTATCTGGTTTTATCAATCCGTCTTCTTCTGCTTTACATAACATTGAATAAGCGATGCGATCCTTAACGGATGCTGATGGATTAAAACTTTCTAGTTTGGCTATTATTTCTGGATAGCAATTAAAATGCTTTCTGATTCGATTTAATTTAACTAATGGGGTATTTCCAACAAGAGAAGTTATATCATTTGCTATTTCCATGAAATGATTTTTTAAATTTAAAAATACAATCTCCTAAATACATGATAAATGAATTTATAGATCTTTTATAAAATTTTCTCAAAAGAATTTAATTTAAAATAACTTTCTGCATAAAAAAATTTACTATTATATAAAGGTAGTTTTTATAATTATTATGTATTCTCTGGAACTAAGTTTGAGATATTCGCCTTTTCCACTTTCAATTCAAAAGAAAGAATTTGATGATGTTAAAAGGATTTATGATGAAATAAAAACTGCTATGAATGACACTTTAGAATCCTCAAACTTGATCGAATTAAGTTGTGACAAAGTGCAAGATAAATTAATTACTGTAAGAGCTAAAGAAATCATTTCTGTACAGATATATGAAAAATCCTCAGTAGCAGGAGGATCTAAAAGACCAGGATTTTCTCTAGATATAGATTGATAGAATTAATGAGAGATTCCCTTGGAAGTGAAATACCTCATATTAAATTTAAAGATGTTTCTTTTTCATATCCTGGAGAGAAAGAAAATTTAATTTTTAAATGTAACTTCTCAATAAAAAAACCTGGATTTTGGATGGTCGTAGGTAAAAACGGAAGCGGAAAAAGTACTCTTTTAAAATTAATTAATGGAATAATCAAACCCCAAAATGGTGCAATTGATTTTAATGCGAATGTTGGCATGGTGTTTCAAAACCCTGATCATCAAATATTGATGCCAAATTGTAGGAGTGAACTTTTGATTAATATTAATCAGAATATAAGTCAAAATGAAGTTAATAAAAAAATTGAATATGTGCTTGATCAGGTAGGAATGACTGGTTTTGAAAAAAGGCCAGTTCATACTTTGAGCGGTGGACAAAAACAACGCTTAACTATTGCATCCGCTCTGATTAGTAATAGAAATTTTATTCTTTTAGATGAGCCTACAGCGTTACTTGATCAAACCAGCCAATTAAAAGTTTTACAAACTATTAAAAATCTTACAAGTGACCATAAAAAACCTTTATCAGCTTTGTGGATTACTCATCGTTATGAAGAATTAACTTATGCTGATGCAGTAGCAGAGTTGAAAAATGGGTTTTTATCTAGCTGGCAAGAACCATCAAAATTTCAATATAATTAACTTTTGCACTTGTCATAAGGTACTTTAAAGAGCTAAATTCATTCTATATTCCTCGGTAGCTCAGCGGTAGAGCGATCGACTGTTAATCGATTGGTCGCAGGTTCGAATCCCGCCCGGGGAGTTCAAATTTTAGTTCAAAAGAATTCATAAGACCCTTTTTTAAGGGTCTTTTTTATTTTTATGATGCTCAATAGTTTTTAAGTCACGCTGAATGGAGAGATTTGTGGTGGGAAAATGGTGGGAAGAGAACTGATTCGTGGTGGGAAATCTTTTTTCAAAAAGGTTCTGAATTAATATATTTTCTATTCTCTGGAGAGATAATTTTTGTTTCTTGATCTGAAGAAAGATCCTGAGGCATGAATAAATAAGTAAAGATTATTTCTCCTTTTGAATTCTTAAATTTATTGCCATAGTGGATTATTAAAGGTAAAACATCATTTTCAAAACTTAATTCACCAAGACCACATCCAAGAGCGGGCATACTTATTCTTTTGATTGGAAGGTTAGATAATTGTTTAATTAGACAAATTAAACCATCTCTAATTCCTTCAACAGTACTTTTTTCATAGTAAGAAGGTCTTACTTTGGTTGGGAAATAAATATGGTATTTATTTATTGAATTCAAACAAACTTTTAATCTCTTGATAACTTGTTAATTTCAGAAAGAATTTCATGACTAACTTTTTCATGCCCATATTCATTCCAATGTCCATCATATTTTGAATTAAACCTTATTCTTCTAAGCGAATAATCTTCTTTAAAAATATTTTCCATATCGATTACTTTAAAACCATTCTTCTTCGCTTTATTAATGATTTTTCTACGCATGGTTTGATAAAAAGAGCCCCTATCAATAGGGGTTTCATTGTATATAGAATTCCTATCAGCATCTATGACTAAAAAAGTTCTATTACGCTCATAACTACTTTTACGTATGTGATTCAGATTCTTTATAAACTTATCGATAGCAAGATCACCTAATCTAAATCTTTCGGGAGTTTCTTTTTTTGATGATTCAATTATATTTGCAGCAAACTTGACTTTAGGTTTTGATTTATTTGCGTTGGTAAAACTTAAATTATTACTAATTAGACTTCTAATGTTCAAATTGTAAATCAAATATCTACTTAAGGCACTATTGTTTAAGATCAAATCTATTGATTTTTGAGTAATATTTTGTTCTTTTGGAAATTTTATAAAGTCCATTTTATCGGAGGTCTCATTAAAGTAAAATTGACCTAAGCCTGCTCTCCTACCATTCATTGCATATTGCTTAAAAGATTCATCAAAATCATTTGCTATTATTGGTATAACTAAAATAATTTCTTTTAAATTAGTTCGTGTATTTGCATATTTAATTGATGTTATGTAATTTGGAAATGCCATTCCAGAAGAACCAATTGAGGTAGAAATAATTTCATTATTATTTTTCGTTTTCTTTTGATTTAATATCCCATGAAATGTTGATGAATTAGGGACTTCAAGTGCCTGAACAAATGAATCGCCTATTGAAAGCACTTGTAGATTCTTTTTTTTATTTGCAATAAAAATATTGAAATTTATATCGCTAAATTGACCAATATCATTTGTTTCCTTGAAAGCGATTTCATTAAAAGGTCTAAATTTTCCTGCTGACCAAATTCCTTTTGAATATGCTTTTCTTCTGTGAATACATTTTAATGTTATTGTCTCGTGATTATCGCACTCTATTGGTTTTTCTAGAGGGAATATACCTTTTGCTGGAGCAATTCTTGCAAATAATTCAAGTATGAAAAAACTTAGAGTGAAACCAAAAGATATTGATATTAGTCTGAAAAAAGATTCATTGTATTTTTTCATCTTTATAAAACTAATTAAAAGATTGAGTAGATGAAAGGAGCGATAACTGATCCTTGTGTAAATACAATAAGTGCACCCATTAGTACAATCGTTATTATAAGAGGTGCTAACCAATACTTTTTCCTGACTTTTAGAAAGTCCCAAATATCTTTAGTTAATTCTATGAAATCTCTCATTATTTAAAAAATCTTTTTTAAGTTAATTTTATGATTAATTTTATCTTCTTTATATGATTTTTCATTATTTTTTTTTGTATTAAGAGGATCGTAACCTACTATTTTCATAATAATTGCAATAGGTTGTAAAACTAAAAAGTACACAAGTCCAAGAATTATACGACTATTAATCCATCCAAGAGCGAGACCTATTGCCATCCATCCTTTATAGGGATATAAAAGTGAACGTGGTTTGAGCATGGTTAGAATTAATGATGGGACTCCTACCCATAAAGTCCATGATCGAAATCCATGACCTAAAATGGCAGGTATTAACCATCCAATTAGAATAGGAAATCCAAATCCGATAAGAAGTCCAAATTCGCAGAGTTGTTTTTTCTTGATTGATACTTTCATAATTAATCTAATTCAAAAACCTGTTTCCAAGTTTCATCTTTTTCCATTTTGGGTTGTTCAGTTTTAAATAAGATTTGATTTTGTAGAACTAGTACGTCCATTTCTGTTCTCATGAAGCATCGATAGGCATCTTGAGGGGTGCAGACAATTGGTTCACCTCTGACGTTAAATGACGTGTTGACTATGGTTGGACAACCAGTTTGTTTTTTAAATGCACTAATTAATTTATAATAACGAGGGTTAGTTTTCTCGCTAACTGTTTGAACTCTTGCAGAATAGTCTACATGTGTAATTGCAGGAAGAGATGATCGCGTAATATTTAATTTTTCAATACCGAAAAGTTCTTTCTGCTCGTTTGTCATCTTTTTACAAAGTTTTTTCTTTACTGGAGCAACTAATAACATGTAAGGACTTTTAACATTCATTTCAAATTGATTGGCAACATCTTCTTCTAAGACTGAAGGAGCAAAAGGACGAAAACTTTCTCGATATTTGATTTTTAAATTCATCACGCTCTGCATTTTTTGATTCCGAGGATCACCAATAATTGATCGTGCACCTAATGCTCTGGGTCCAAATTCCATCGCACCATTAAACCATCCAATAACTTTCCCCTCATCAAGGATTTGAGCAAGTTTTTCAAAAAGTTCCAGATCTTCTAGTGATTGAAAAGTGGCATTTATACTTTCTAAATAAGTAATAATTTCTTTATTAGAAAAATCACATCCTAGGTAACTCCCCATCATTGAATCATGAGGATTTATTACTCGAGGTTTATTGTAGTAATCGTGCCACCCAAGTAGTGCTGCACCTAATGCGGAACCCGCATCACCACTAGCAGGTTGGATCCATATATTATCAAATACTTTTTCTTCCAGTAATTTTCCATTTGCAACACAATTCAAGGCAACTCCACCAGCAAGGCAAAGATTTTTTAAGTTTGTTTCTTTTTTTAGAGACCTTGCAATTTTGATTACTACTTCTTCTGTGACATTTTGAATTGATGCCGCTAAATCCATATGGAATTGAGTAATTTCCTTCTCTGGTTCTCTTGGAGGTGCCCCAAAAAGTTTATGGAATTTCCTGCTTGTCATCCTGAACCCACGATGATATTTAAAATAAGCAATATTTAATCTAAATGTTCCATCCTCTTTTATATCTATAAGATGATTTTTGATTTTTTGTAGATATTTTGGTTTCCCGTATGGTGCTAGACCCATTAATTTGTATTCACCAGAATTCACTTTAAATCCACAATAATAAGTAAATGCTGAATAAAGGAGTCCCAAAGAATGAGGGAAACTTATTTCCCATAGTGGTTTTATTGTATTTTCTTTCCCAATCCAAGTTGATGTTGTTGCCCACTCGCCCACTCCATCCATACAAAGTACTACTGCTTCTTTAAATGGACTTGGGTAAAAAGCAGCAGCAGCATGAGATTGATGATGCTCTGAGAATAAAAATCTTGGAACATAAGGTTTTTTGTTAGGAACGAGTTCTTTTTGTAATGATATAAATTGCTTCTTTAGTACGGATTTTAAAAATAATTTTTCTTTTAACCAGATTTGCATCGCTGCAATAAATGATCGAAATCCGCGAGGCGCAACCCCAATATATGTCTCTAAGAGTCTTTCAAAAGTTAGAAGTGGCTTCTCGTAGTAGATAATGGAGTCAATATCTCTTAAATCAATATTCTGAGATTTTAGACAGTATCTAATAGCATTTATTGGGAATCCAGAGTCATGCTTTTTTCTTGAAAATCTTTCTTCTTGAACTGCTTTAATAATTTCTCCATCACGAATTATTGCGGCAGCACTGTCGTGATAAAAACATGAGATTCCTAATATCCATTTTGTCATTATTTGATTTAAATAGTTGTTTCAGGTTACTTATCGATATTCAGGAATTATATCTTATTTTATGGTTGAGTTTTATCTATTTTTTAAAAGATAATTATTATATATTACTTCTATATTTATAAAACTTTAATGTTGGTTGTTACTTTTATCCAACTCTTCCAGAGATCTTTACTCTGGTACGAATTTTCCCACTTTTCTCTCTTCTCTTTAACGTGGAAGGAGAATAACTAAATAAAGAACAAACTTCAGGAACAGTTAAAAAATAACGTCTTTCATAGTCCTTTTTATGACAATATTTCATGATTTAATTAAAAAAATATCTAATTTGTCTTACTTAAGGAGAGAGACTTCTACCTGTGTATACTTCTCGATAACTCTAAAATTATAGATCAAAAACTTAGTTATGTTCGATAAAATATTAGTTTTAAATATGATATTTAAGGTGTGAAATTATCTCTACTAAGTAATAAAAACTAGAATGTTTTCTCCTTATCTATAAACAGATACCTCATCAGATGAATCTCTAACTGACTTCTTCCCCATTATTAGAATCCCGCCCTAGGAGTTTATAATCTCAAAAAATTATCCAAAGTCACCCTAAAAGGTGACTTTTATTTCTTTGACCTCTTTATTGTCAAATATTGGTAAGACGAAGATATAATCAAATATATTTGATATGTTATTAAGAACAGTATATAGAACAATAAAAAAAATAAATTTCCTATTAATTTACTAATAATTTTAAATTAATAAAATGGTTTTTTAGAACAGTAATTAGAGCATTTATTAAATTCTCAGCAAAAATGAAAAAAAAAATAAGCTCTTTGATTGATTTTATTTTTTAAAGTTAAGACATATATTGTTTATATCGTTTGAATTATTACACCTTTCAGGAAATTCTAGTCATCCCACATATCTTTTTTCTCTTGATCTAAATTATTCCTTTCAAGTAATTCTATTCTTTGCTTCTGAGAATCTATTTCTGTTTCAATTACGTTTTTATCGTCAATGTATTTTGTTTGTATTTCTGAGATATTTATTTCAAATTGTTCTCCAAAAAAATCTGACATTTCTCTCCATGCTTCCATTTCCTCTTCTTTGCCAATAGTATCATTTATCTGATGAGAAATAATTTCTAATACATATTGTTTAAGTTCTTGATGACTCATCGATTCAACTTTTTTTTGAATGTAAAGTTCTTTAAGAGTTTCTAGTTGTTTTTTTGATAAATCTGTATAGATAATAGACTTCTTTTTCATAGATACTTTAATTTTTTTTTAATATAGACAAAATTATGAGTATAAACATTTTGGAGAAATTAAAAATTTTAAACTTAGTTAATTCCTATTTAAAAACTGAAAATCTCCATGAAATTCAATTTTTTCTAAACCACATAATAGCAATCTGAATTAGATATTCTTTTAATTTGAAGAGCTTTATGTTTCTAATAATCCTTTGATTATTAAGAAAAAGTAAATAGAATCGAAAGAAATTCTAAAATTTCAATTTTTTTTAAATTTGCAATTTTTATCTTATCTATTGCTATAACTAGGTTATTTGATAAATCTAATTGATAAAATTGTTTACAGTAATTCAGCAATCTTTATAAATTCTTGAGAGAATTATAATACTAAAAATTAATTTTAATTTAATAGTTGATAAATATGAAAATTTCAATCCTTTTAATTGAAGATGATCGTGATATGCGTGATTTGGTGGCTAGACATTTAGAACATTCTGGTTTCGATGTTCAAAAAGCTGAAGATGGAATTAAAGGACAAGCATTAGCTCTTCAATATTCACCAGATTTAATACTTTTGGATTTAATGCTGCCAAGCGTTGATGGTTTAACTTTATGCCAGCGACTAAGAAGAGATGAAAGAACATCAAATATACCAATTTTGATGATAACTGCATTAGGTGGCCTTAAAGATAAAGTTACTGGGTTTAATTCTGGAGCTGATGATTACATTACTAAACCATTCGATTTAGAAGAATTACATGTGCGTATAAAAGCTTTATTAAGAAGAACCAACAGAGCACAATTAAATTCTAGTAACCAGCAAGAAATATTAAATTATGGCCCTTTAACTCTTGTTCCGGAAAGATTTGAAGCTATTTGGTTTGAATCTCCTGTTAGATTAACGCATCTTGAATTTGAACTTCTTCATTGTCTTTTGCAGAGACATGGTCAAACTGTATCACCAGCATTAATTCTTAAAGAAGTATGGGGATATGAACCTGATGATGATATTGAGACAATAAGAGTTCATATTAGACACTTACGCACTAAACTTGAACCTGATCCACGAAAACCTATTTATATAAAGACTGTATACGGTGCTGGTTATTGTCTCGAGTTACCTATTGGTTCTCAAGTGGAAAGTGCCAGGCAAGAGTTCATCCAAGCAAGAAATCCTGACTTGATAAACTCTGCAGTAGATTAATCTCAAATATCTTCCATAGAAATTTTTAAAAAAGCTATTTCCCATGCCAACTTTGGTTGAATGTTTTTTCTTAGGAGGTATTTTAAATTTTCAAGTTTTTTAATTAAACCTATATTTTTTGTTTTTCTCCACCAAATGGTTTGAATTAAATTTACTAAACAAATCTGTTGAGAAATTTCTAATTTTTCAGATATTGATTTAGATATTTCTAAGATTTCCATACTATTTTTAATTGGAGAATCCAATTTACTTATAATTTCATCTGAAAAATCATTCCAAATTTCAATATTTTTCAATAATTGATTTGGAGATCCATTTGCAGACTTTATTAAATCTTCAAATTTTAATTTTGTATTGATCTTTAATTTAGAACTATCTAAATATTCTTTTAAAATTGACTTTATTTGTTCACTAGAAAAAGATCGAAATCTGATGATTTGACATCTTGAGATAATTGTATCTAGCAGAAGGTTTAATTTAGATGTTAATAAAATAAAAATGCCGTTACTAGGTTCTTCTAAGGTTTTTAAAAGGCAATTTGAGGCTGCTTCGTTTAAGAGGTGTGCATCGATAATCAAAACAATTTTTTTTTCTGAGTTTATTGATTTTTGACTCAGAAAAGTTTTGATATTACGTATTTGAGCAATTTTAATAATCTCAGATCCACTGTTTATTTTTTTTTCAAGATCGAAACTTCCTGAACTTTTTATTGCTAAAAGAGAATCAGGTTCAATAATTAAAAAATCAGGATGGTTATTGTTTGTAATTATCTCTTCAACATTTTCGCTTGGTGAAGACTGTTTGAAAATCTCTTTTATAAATTGAAGAGCAGTTTGCTTTTTCCCTAATCCTTCAGCACCATAAAATATATACCCATTAGCCAATGATTTGTTTTTAATTATGTTCTTAAGGAAGGTATTGACTTCTTTATTCAAGAAAAAATTATTTTTTTTAACCTCAATCATTTTTTATTAGAAAAATTGTTTAGCAAAGTCTCTTTAATTTGATTAGAAATAGATTTAATATTTTGTGAAGCAGATATTACTTTCCAGTTTTTTTGTTTGGCAATTAGTTTGAAGCCTTCATTTACTTTTTCTAAAAATCTAATGCCTTCTGATTCTATTCTGTCTGGAATTTCATTTTTTCTTCGGAATATGCTCTCTTCTGGAGAGATTTCTAAGAAGAAAGTGAGATCTGGAGATGTTCCTTGACAAACAATAGATTCAATATTTTTAATTATTTCTAAATTTATATTTCTTCCATAACCTTGATAAGCCAGTGTGGAATCGGAAAATCTATCACTTATTACCCAATCATTGTTATTTAAAGCAGGTGAAATAATTTTGGAAACGTGTTCAGCTCTATCCGCTGAATAAAGCAATAATTCTGCAAGAGATGAAGGCTTGTTATTTTTATTATTGTCAAGAATCAGTCCTCTAAGTTTTTTTCCTAAAAGACTACCTCC
>CACGDL010000003.1 GCA_902571795.1 uncultured Prochlorococcus sp. | reverse complement strand
TTGATCCATTAATTGAAGGGGTTTTAATTAAAAGATATAAAAGGTTTCTTGCAGATATAAAATTAGATAGCGGAGAGGTAGTAACTGCTCATTGTGCCAACACAGGCCCAATGAAGGGACTTTTGAGTGAGGGAGCAAAAGTAAGAATAAGTGTTTCCCATTCTCCAAAAAGAAAATTACCTTTTACTTGGGAACAGATATGTGTTTTTAATGCGAAAAATGAGGAGGTTTGGGTTGGTATAAATACTTTATTTGCAAATAAGCTAATCAAAAAGGTTATTGAGAAAAATTTGCTTGACGAAATAATAGGAGAAATAGAGACAATTAAATCTGAAGTACCTTATGGAAAAGATAAAAAAAGCAGAATTGACTTTTTTTTAACTCCAAAATCTTCAAATCCTGATAAACGTAACATTTACATAGAGGTTAAAAATACGACTTGGATTAGAGAAAATGTAGCTCTATTCCCTGATACAGTAACGAAAAGAGGCCAAAAACACCTCATAGAATTAAAGGAGTTAATCCCAGAAAGTAAAAGTGTTTTAGTTCTTTGTATTACAAGAAAAGACGCTTGTTTTTTTGCTCCTGGAGATGAGGCAGATCCCTTATACGGCAATCTTTTTAGAGAATCTTTAAGTGCAGGAATGATAACGATTCCTTGTTCCTTTGAATTTCATAAAGACCACATATCATGGGGAGGAATTAAACCTTTGAAATAAATAAAATCTTGATATTTTGAAACTTCTAAAAATAAAATTTTTTAATTTAACAAAAAATTTTTTAAGGTGCAACTATAAAAATGGTATCAACAACTACTAGACACAGATAAGTTTTTTGAATAAATTTAAATTTGAAAGGAAACAGCACAAACTGTTTTTTTGCAGATCTAATTTTTTTTTATGACCACTGCTTTGCAAACGCCTCAAAGGCGCTCTAGGTCCAAATTACAAGATGCGAGTCTTGTTAATGGACCTATGCTCCTTTTGAGGAGTATTCGAGGATTTAGTTCAAACCGCTCCATGTTGTGGCTTGCAACTGTTCCTGTAGCTTTGTTTGGTTTAGGTATTTTTAATCTTTCTGCTCATGCAGGCGATCTACCTGAGTTGAATGCAGCTTTTCTTGCCAATAATTTATGGCTATTGGTCGCTACTATTCTAGTGATCTTCATGAACGCCGGCTTCGCTATGGTAGAAGCAGGTATGTGCCGTTCTAAGAACGCAGTAAACATCCTTGCTAAAAACCTATTCGTATTCGCTCTAGCTGTTACCTCTTATTGGTTTATCGGCTATTCATTAATGTACGGAGACAGTGTTGCTGGAGGATGGCTATATTTTATGGGCCTATTTTTTGATCCAACAGTTACAGCAGAAACAGTTGCTGATGCTGGATTAGTCCCTACTGTTGATTTCTTATTCCAGTCTGCTTTTGCAGGAACTGCTGCTACTATTGTATCCGGTCTTGTTGCTGAAAGAGTTAAATTCGGAGAATTTGTTGTTTTTGCTGTTGTATTAACAGCATTTATCTATCCGATTGCTGGTAGCTGGAAATGGAACGGTGGTTGGCTAGATGCATTAGGTTTTGTCGATTTTGCTGGTTCTTCAATTGTTCACTCAGTTGGAGCATGGGCGGGTCTAGTAGGAGCTATGCTTCTCGGGCCAAGAATTGGCAAATACTCTGATGGGAAACCACAAGCTATGCCTGGCCATAATATGGCTATAGCTACATTGGGTGCATTAGTTCTATGGATAGGTTGGTATGGTTTCAACCCCGGTTCTCAACTTGCTATGGATCAATGGGTTCCATATGTTGCTGTAACAACTACTTTGGCAGCAGCAGCTGGAGCTATTGGTGCAACTATTGTTTCAACATTAACTTCTGGTAAGCCAGACCTTACAATGATAATTAACGGAATCCTTGCTGGTTTAGTTAGTATCACTGCTGGTTGTGGTGATATGACTCTTGCTGGAGCCTGGTTCGCAGGACTAGTAGGTGGAATTATCGTTGTATTTTCTGTTGCAGCACTTGATGCCGCTGAGATCGATGATCCTGTTGGTGCATTCTCTGTTCACGGAGTTTGTGGTGTATGGGGTACTGTAGTTATCGGTCTTTGGGGTACAGCTGTACAAGGTGATGGAGCAGGTATGGGATTGTTCAATGGTGGAGGTATTACCCTTCTTCTAGTTCAAGCTCTTGGTGCCGCAGCATATGCTATTTGGACACTAGTTACTTGCTGGATTGCCTGGTCTGTAATTGGAGGATTATTCGGTGGAATCCGAGTATCTGAAGAGGAAGAGACTCAAGGCTTAGATATAGGAGAGCATGGAATGGAAGCATATCCAGACTTTGCATCTGCTAAATAATCTAACTAAAAATTAATTTAAGAAACCTGACTTATGTCAGGTTTCTTTTTTTTTACGAAAAATTATTTAAAACGTTGTAATATAGGAAGATGGATACCCAAGCTTTTAGAAGATCCCTTCATCATTCTGATAGATACAATAGAAGGGGTTTCGATTCTCCAACAAAAAGAGCTCAAGCGTTAGAAGAAGCTTACCAAAGTGATTTGATAAGTTCTATTAGAGATAATGGTTTTACTTATACAAAAGGCAGACTAAATATTAAGTTGGCCCAAGCCTTTGGTTTCTGTTGGGGAGTTGAAAGAGCTGTAGCAATGGCTTATGAAACTAGAAGACATTACCCTAATGAGAATATTTGGATAACAAACGAAATAATTCATAATCCTTCGGTTAATGATCATTTAAGAAAAATGAATGTGAAATTCATTTCAGCTAAAAATGGAATCAAAGATTTTTCTTTAGTTTCTAATGGGGATGTTGTTATACTGCCAGCCTTCGGAGCTACTGTTCAAGAAATGAAGCTCTTGCATGAGAAAGGTTGTCATATCATTGATACAACTTGTCCATGGGTTTCTAAGGTTTGGCATACAGTTGAAAAACATAAAAAACATGTTTTCACATCTATTATTCATGGAAAATTTAAGCATGAAGAGACTCTCGCCACAAGTTCATTCGCAGGTAAATATTTAGTTGTACTTGATCTTGAAGAAGCAAATTACGTATCTGAATATATTCTGGGAAGAGGTAATAGAAATGAGTTTATGAACAAATTTGCTAAAGCTTGTTCTAATGGATTTGATCCCGATAAAGATCTAGATAGAGTGGGAGTTGCGAATCAGACAACCATGCTTAAGAGCGAGACTGAAGAAATTGGAAAGGTTTTTGAAAGAACGATGTTAAAAAAATTTGGACCTGGAAACCTAAATAGTCACTTTTTAGCTTTTAATACTATTTGTGATGCTACTGAAGAAAGACAAGATGCAATGTTCTCTTTGGTTGATGAAGACCTTGATATTTTAGTAGTTATTGGAGGTTTCAATTCTTCCAATACTACTCACCTACAAGAAATAGCGATTACTAAAAATATTTCTTCTTTTCATATTGATACGCCAGAGAGGATATCAGTTAAAGAAAACTCAATATTTCATAAACCACTAGGATCAGAATTAGAACTTAAGAACAATTTTCTACCTAGTGGAAAAATTAATGTTGGAATTACCTCAGGTGCATCCACTCCTGATAAGGTTGTTGCAGATGTTATTGAAAAGTTAATTGATATTGCTTCCTGAATTTGTTATTCATTTATAAATTTGCTTAGTTTTTTTAATTTATTAGTCAGATAATTCCAAAAGATCTACTTCATTAACTAGAATAATAAAAAAATTAATGAAGTATGGAAGACAAATCACAAACTAATCAGGTTCAAACTGCAAGTATGAATAGAGCTAAAGCTCCCCAAAAAGTTGAAGTTGTGGTTGCCAATTCATCTTCAGGGTCAGAGGTAAATATCCTTGGGGAACTATCGATTTTTGTTTTAAGAATAGGGTTTTGTGCCTTGATGATCCATCATGGCCTTGAAAAACTTCAAGATCCGCAAGGCTTTGCTGAGTTTGTAGTTGGTAAGTATTTTCCATTTTTGCCTGGTGATCCTGTTATTTGGACTTTTGGAGCAGCAATTACCCAATTAGTATGTCCAGTAGGCTTGGCCTTAGGGATTTTTGCGAGGCTTTCTTCTCTTGGTCTATTCTCTACAATGGCGTTTGCTGTTTATTTTCATCTCCTTGATACTGGACTAGAAGGTTTTCCTCTAGCAGTGGTTGAAGGTCATAATTATGCTTTTGAGTTGTCTTTCATATATGGTGCTATTTCTCTCTACTTTCTATGTGCAGGTCCAGGAAGGTTATCTTTATTCAGAAAGACTAACAAAATAACATATTATCCAAAATCAACATAAGTTAATGTAAAAAGTGCCTTTTTTGCGTAAATACCATTGAGATTCCTTTTGAATTACACATATCAATGCTTTCTTGGTCTCTGAGACTTCCTCCAGGTTGAATAATAGCTTTTATCCCATATTCACTTGCTAGTTCTACAGTATCTGCAAATGGGAAAAACCCATCGCTGGCTAAGACAGCATCAGAACATAACCTTTCAGCTGCTTTTAATGCAATTTTTGCTGCTCCAACTCTATTCATTTGTCCAGCTCCAATACCAATAGTTTTTTGGTCTTTTGCAATAACAATTGCATTAGATTTCACGTGTTTACAAATTTTCCATGCAAAATTTAGATCTAAGTTAATTTGATTACTCGGATTTTTATTAGTAACTGAAATCCAATTTTCCGTTTTTTCTTCACTATCGTCAGTATCTTGAACTAGTAATCCTCCCATTATTGATTTAGTAGAATTTTGATTCTTTTTTGGAAGTTGATCTTTTGAAAACTTTAAAATTCTTAAATTCTTTTTCACTTTTAAAATTTCTAAAGCTTCTTCATCAAAAGATGGAGCGACGACACACTCTAAGAAAATATCTTTGAGGTGAATTGCGGTCTCACTATCAACATTTGAATTGAAAGCAACTATGCCTCCAAATGCACTAACAGAGTCGCATTCCAAAGCATTCAAAAATGCTTGAGATGCTGAATTACTTATAGATGCGCCACAAGGATTATTGTGTTTTAAAATAACAGAGGCAAACATATCGGTTGTAAGTTCCTCTTTTTCTTTGTAGCCAAATTCTAAAACCGTTGAAAGTGCCGACTCTAGATCTAATAGATTGTTATAACTTAAGTCTTTGCCTTGTAATTGTTCTGCTGAATTCCATCCAATTTTGCTTAAACCGTACCAAAAGGCTTTTTGATGTGGATTCTCCCCATATCTTAATGTTTTGATTAGTGGATAAGATTCAATATATTTGGAAGATTTTAAATCTCTCTGTTTTCTTATCCAATTAGATATTGCAGTGTCATAGTCTGCTGTATGTTGAAAAGCTTCAAGGGCTAATTTTGCTTTATATGAGTCTTTTAATTCACCTTTTTTACTTTCTTCAAGAAAATTTTGATACTGACTAGGATCCACTAATACGGATACGTCTTTATGATTTTTAGCTGCAGAGCGAATCATTGATGGCCCTCCGATATCGATATTTTCAATAGCATCTTCCCATTTAGCACCCTGATCTACAGTTTTTTTAAAAGGATATAAATTTACAACTACTAAGTCAATTAACTCAAGATTGTTAGTTTCTATATCTTTTCTATGTTCCTCGTCAGTTCTTTTAGCTAATATCCCTCCGTGTATTTTTGGATGTAAAGTTTTAACTCTTCCTCCAAGAATTTCTGGAGAATTAGTAAAATCTGAAACTTTAATAACAGGAATTTTTGCTTCTAAAAGATATTTGGCAGTTCCTCCACTTGATAGAATTTTATAATTAAATTGGTTTACCAATTCCTTACAAAATGGGATTATATTTTTTTTATCAGAGACACTTACTAAAGCTAATGGTGACATTATGGGAAAGTTTACTTACTTAAGAATATAAACATGAAATATGCTATCAATCATGAATTTGTCTCGATTAGCTCTCAAACTGCAACTCATAGAATTATTTTGATGCATGGTTGGGGAGCTGATTCAGATGACCTTTTAACATTTGGAAAGGAGATGAATGAACAAATAAATCTTGATTTTGAGGTAATTTCTTTGAGGGCTCCTGGATTACACCCAAGCGGTCAGGGAAGACAATGGTATGGATTATACCCACATGATTGGAATGGAGCTGAGATTGAAGTAAATAAACTTTTAGTTACATTAAAAAAATTTGATACTGATCATATTCCACTAAGAAAAACAATCTTGTTGGGGTTCTCACAGGGGGCGGCAATGGCAATTGATGCGGGATTTAAGTTAAATTTTGGATTAATCGTTGCTTGTAGTGGTTATCCTCACCCTAACTGGGCCCCGGGAGATAAATTCTCGCCATTGATTATTAGTCATGGTTTATTTGATGATGTTGTGAATATAGATGCTTCTAGGACTATTTATGAAAAGGTAAAGAGTAAGTCTTCTAAATTTTGTGAATTAATAGAATTTGATGGATTTCATCAAATTGATTCAAATTTAATTAATTTTATAAGTTCAAATATAAGTAATATTTTTTAAACAAAAGCATATTCGTATTCTTCAATCTCTTCCCAATCATCTGCAGTAAGTTCTAGACCCTCAAATATTTTTTCTTCACCAATTCCTTCAACTACAACTTTTAGTGATGGAAATAGAAAATGATTTTCTTCAGCATACTGGGCACTAAATAAACCTTTTTCACCCCAAAAAAACCTATCGGTGGTATGTTCATTTCTTCTGACATTGAAAACTGAAGGCGCAGAGAGACCATTTTCAGCTATGAACCTCCTTGCTGCTGTAACTGGTTTATGTTTGCCAGTTTCGATATGATAAATAGGTACATGCGCCATTACTCTTTGGCCGGCCAATCTTCTTCTGCTGATTCTTTTCCTTTTTTTTGACATTGATTGGTACTCCTGAAATTATTAATTAGATTAGTCTTATTAATTTTTACTAATCTTATATATGTGATTTTTAATTCACTTCAAATTACATAGAGGACCCATCAACCCCTGATGTAGCTTAAAATATGATTAAACATTCATATTTAAGGCTGGCTAAAGTCAGACCTCTTTATATATCTTAATACTTTTTTCATATTTTACAAGCCTTTTTTCAAATTTTTTCTTTAAAAAAAATTCTCAAAATTTTATTAATTATGAATCTTTCAAAAAAATTTGAAAAATTAATTTTAAAACAGCTAGAGAGTTTTGGTTGCTCAATGGGTGTGACTAATTTAGTAATGTATCTTGCTTCAGCTAAGCAAGGAACTAAAGCATCTTTTGAAATGATTGGTCAATGGCCACAAATTGATAGGCTGCTTACATCAATAGAAGATGATCCTTCACTTAAAGTTTCATCGCCTAATAGGCGATGGTACCCGCTTCAAGAAAACGATATTCTACTTGGTGTCCTTAGGGTAGAAACTGATTTGAAAGGGGAGAATTGGCCGGTATCTCTTGATTCTAGATTAAAAGCGCTTTCAATATCTTTAGCTAAATGCGTCTCTATCGAATTAGAACGTCAAAATAAAAATGAAGAAATCAATTATTTAAAAAATCAGGTAAATGTCACAATCCATCAATTAAGGAATCCATTGGCTGCAATTAGGACATATGCAAAATTACTAATAAAAAGACTTGGTTCAGATGATGACTCTATTGAAATAGTCGAACGAATGATAATAGAGCAAAAACAAATTAATCAATATATGGATTCTTTTGCGCAATTAAATTCACCTGTTAAACTCCCTCTAGAAATTGGAGAGGAAAGATTATTATTACCCCCAAATTTAGATAATAAAAAGATAATAACTGTTCAGAGTTTACTGAATCCAATATTAGAGAGGGGTAAAGCTAATGCGGACTTAGAGAATAGAGTTTGGACTGAACCTTCTCTTTGGCCAGATTGGACCATAACTCCTTTAAAGGCGAAATATGCTGTAATTGCCGAAATTGTGGCCAATTTGTTAGAAAATGCGTTTAAATATGCCCAAAAAGATGCTGAAATTGGACTCGAAATTACGAGTAATGGACTTTATATATTTGATGATGGTAAAAAAATAACCAAAAATGAAAACGAGAAAATTTTTGAAAAAGGTTTTAGAGGATCTGCCGCTAAGAAGAAAGGCGGCACTGGTGTGGGTCTTTTTTTGGCGAGGAAATTAGCAAAACAAATTGGAGGAGAACTGAGTTTGCTGGAAAATAACTCGGTTGATATTACTAAAGAATTTAAAAATATTAAGAAGAAAAATATTTTCTATTTAGAACTACCTATAAAAGAATTGCATGCATAAACAACATTGCAGTTTCAACTAGTACAACACTTGCACCGCAGGCATCTCCGTTGAAACCTCCAATTTTATTACCAAGTATATTTGGGATAAAATAACTTAGAAAAATACCAACCAAAATTAGAATTAAAAATTTTATTAATAATGCTTTGGATGTAATTGAAACAAATTGGTATGAAATGAAAATTAAAAGAAAAATAATGGAGATCAAAGATTCTTTTTTAAATCCATTCCAAAACTTTTTGTGACTAATAGATTTTTTCTTATAACTCATATATTTAAAGTTTTCAATAAAAAATAAATTTGAAAATCTTCCCCAAAATAAGCATATAGGTAAAACAAAAATTATTAGGTTTTGAATTTTCAGTATGCAAGCAATTTGAATTAAAGTTATAAAAACTAAGGCTTGAACACCAAAGGACCCAACTTTGCTGTCTTTCATGGCTTTTAAACGTTTCTTTTTACCCGCAAAAATACCATCGAAAGTATCCATTAACCCATCAATGTGTAGACCACCAGTAATCAAATATCCTAAAGCCAAGCAAATTAATGTAGATTCATAAATGGACCAAGAGTTTGTTCTTAAAAAAAGAAAAATATAACTCTGTATTGTTCCAATTAAAAATCCTAAGGGCGGAGCAAATTGTGCAATATTTTTAAATTCGGGATTAATTAAGGGTATCTTTGGAAATGTCGTATAGAAAATCCAAGATCCTGCCAAATTTTTTATTAAATATTTTTTGATGAGATAAAAATAGATTCAATATTAGATAATAGGGTAGATTAATGAAAAAGGATCAAAAAATTTTATAAATTATCGTGTTTGAATTTGAAATTACATCGAATTGCAGTAATACAGCGGCAAGAACTGGTATATTTCATACACCAAATGGTCAGGTAAACACTCCAAAATTTATGCCTGTGGGTACTTTAGCAACGGTTAAAGGAATTTCATCTAAGCAGTTAACCTCTTCAGGATCAGAAATGATTCTCTCAAATACCTTTCATCTTCATTTACAACCTGGAGAAAAACTAGTTAAAGAATCTGGCGGAATACATAAGTTCATGAATTGGCCTAATCCTATTCTTACTGATTCAGGAGGATATCAAGTTTTTAGTTTGGCCAAATTAAATAATATTTCTGATAAAGGAGTGGAATTTAAAAATCCAAGAGATGGTAGTCATGTTTTTTTATCACCTGAAAAAGTAATACAGATTCAAATGGATCTTGGATCGGATGTTGCTATGGCTTTTGATCATTGTCCTCCGCATACAGCTAACGAAAATGATATTGAGGACTCTTTACAAAGAACTCATTCATGGTTGCAAAAATGTGTTGAGACTCATCAGAAATCCAATCAAGCATTATTCGGTATAGTTCAAGGTGGAAAGTATCCGAGATTGAGAGAATACAGCGCAAAATATACAAGTTCTTTTGATCTGCCTGGAATAGCAGTGGGAGGTGTAAGTGTTGGCGAGGCAGTCGAAGAAATACATAGTGTAATTAATTACGTCTCGAAATTCTTACCAACAAATAAACCAAGATACTTAATGGGAATTGGCTCTTTAAAAGAAATTTCTCTAGCTGTTGCTAATGGATTCGACATATTTGACTGTGTTTTGCCTACTAGACTGGGAAGACATGGGACTGCATTGTTTAATGATGAAAGATTGAATTTGCGAAATGCTCGATTTAAAAATGACTTTTCTCCGATTGATAAAACTTGTAAATGCGAAACCTGTAAATCCTATTCACGAGCATATCTGCATCATCTAATTAGAAATGACGAAATATTAGGCCTAACTCTCATAAGTTTGCATAATATTGCTCACTTAATAAGATTTACCAATGCAATTTCTAATGCAATTAGAGATAATTGTTTTACAAATGATTTCGCTCCTTGGAAAACATCCTCTATTGCTCACCATACGTGGTAACGTCTTATCATAATTAATTAAATTATCAAAAAGGTGCTCATTCTATTTAATACATTCGCTGAATTGCCCGAGGCTTATAAGGCCTTTGCTCCAACTGTTGATGTTCTTCCACTGATTCCTTTATTTTTCTTTTTATTAGTGTTTGTTTGGCAAGCTGCAGTTGGATTTAAATAAAATTCTTTTAGTTTAGATTGTCTTTATCAGAACGGATTTTCAAGTAAAATCGCATCTCCAGAATTTTCTACAGCACTCTCTATAAAATCAGCAATTTTTAATGCTCTTGAGGCTTGCTCACCATCTACCTCGGGTATTTCTTTGCCTTGAACGCACTTAAGAAAATGCTCCAGTTCTGCATAGAGAGGTTCAATGGAGGTTGTGCTAACTTCTTCGACATATCCATCATTTCTATAAACTAATTCTCCATGCTCTGCTGTGTATGATTCATTAGATTTTCGATGGATTTGTAAAGAGTGATTTAAAAAATCAGTTTCTACTAGGCCATTTTGGCAGTGAGCACTTAAGCTTCTAATTTTTTTGTGACTCATTTTGCTTGCAGTTAGGCTTGCAATAACATTATTTTTAAAAACTAAAGTAGCATTGACGTAATCTATTAATCCTTCGCAATTTCTGCCTCCAACTGCTGCTAATTTTTGTATTTTTGAGTTTACAAGCTCCAAAATAAGGTCAATGTCATGAATCATTAAATCCATTACTACAGATACATCATTTGCTCTGTCTGCATGAGGACTGTGCCTCCTTGCTTCTAAAACAACAATTTCTTCATTATTTACTATTTTATTTAATTCTCTAAAAGCAGGATTAAATCTTTCAATATGCCCTACTTGTAATAGACAATTACTTGCATTAGCAGCCTCAATTAGAGATTTTGCTTCCAACTCGTTAGCTGCAATTGGTTTTTCAATGAGAACGTTAGCACCTCCATTAAGACAATCTAGTCCTACTTTTTGATGAAGTAGTGTAGGGACAGCAATACAGATAGCATCAACTTTTGGAATTAGGTCCTTATAATCCCTGAACCATTCACATTGAAATTGCTCAATAGCTAATTTACCTCTCTCCTCATTTGGATCTGCGACTCCAATGAGATTTGCATCTTTGAGTAAACTTAGTACTCGAGCATGATGCCAGCCCATATTTCCTATACCTATGACTCCAACCTTTACGGGTAATGAGGTTGGTTGCATAATTTTAAATCCATATATTAATTATCATTATCCTCTATGGGGAGTCACATTTAGCTTTTTGGAAGGATTATTTTAACACGATCAATTTTTGGCCCTGACATAGAAATAACTTCAAATTTAATATTATTAAAATCTAAAACGTCGCCAATTTTTGGAACCATTTGAAATTTTTCTAACATAAATCCAGCAAGAGTATGATAATCAGTACCTTCTGGAATAGAACATCCAATTTTTTTATTGATTTCAACAATTTCTGATTTTCCAGCTATTGACCATTTTTTAGCGAAATTATCTAACATTCTCATATCTGAATAAGTTTTATTATTGAGCATTTCCTCTCCAACTATTTCGCCATTTAGATCAGCTGCAGTTATAAGTCCTTCTGTTCCACCGTGTTCATCAACTACTAGTAAAAACGGATTGTAGTCTCTCACTATTGGAAATATTTCTGCTAGTGAACATGTTTCTATTATTTTTGTTACTGGTAAAAGGAATGGCTCTAATAATGTATCGGCTTCCATTTCACCTTTTGATATTGGCTTAGCTAGATAACGTAAATCTAATACACCTAATACATCATCTAAAGACTCACCAATCACAAAGAAGCGAGCATGTCGAGTTTTATCTACTTGTTTCATTAGTTCTGAAAAGGTTATATTTTTTGGCAAAGTTACCATTTCAGATCTTGGAATCATCACTTCTTTAACCTGTGTATCTTTTAAAGCAAACACTCCTTCGAGAATATTCTTCTCATCTGGTTTTAAACCTGTTACGTTATCTGTTTCTATAAGAGTTTCTAATTCCCCAGCAGATAAACCAGAGTTTAAAGAATCCCATTTGTTATTTAAATTAAACAAACCTAAACAAGCGCTAGCAAAGAATTCTATTGTTTTCACTATAGGATTCATAGCTTTTCTCACGGCATCGAATATTGTGGTTAACCTTAATGCAGCAGATTCTGGATTGTTAATTACTAAAGCTTTTGGAATTAGTCCAGAAACAAGAGTAACAACTAAAACAACAAATAAAAATAATAGAAGATCATAAAATCTATTCGATAAAATATTGCTTTTCCAATAATCATTAGCCAGGTTATTGCTGAGCCATCCAATTGCAATTAATGAAATTGTTACTCCAAATTGAGAAGCAATTAGTGAAGATCTAAAGCGTTTTTGGATTTTTAAAATTGAAAATGCTCCTTTCTTTTTTTCTTCTATTAACCTTAAAACTTTACTTGGCCTTATTAATAAAAAAGAGAGTTCACTCGCTGCGAAAAAAGCTGGTAGAAATAAAAGAAATAAAAGTAGAGTTATTTTCATTCAATGACAAATGAATAATGGGGGTGGCGAGGATCGAACTCGCCTTAGCCAAATTATGAGTTTGGTGCATTCACCAGATTGCTACACCCCCCAAGGGAATTTATGTAATTTTAATTACATTGAATTTAAATATACAATATAAAAATAATATTTCAAAAAACACCTCATTAGGAAGTTTTTGTGAGATTTCTTTTTTTCTTCTAATCTTTAAATATAAATTAAACTTTTACTAATGGGCAAATTTTCGGATAAGTATGATTTAAATAAAGCAAAATTGTTAAAACAGTTAATTGAAAAATCTTACAAGAAAGGAAACTTCACTTTATCTTCAGGAAAAAAAAGCAGTCATTACTTGAACTGTAAACCAGTGTCATTAAATGGCGAAGGCTTAAACTTAATAAGTGAATTATTTTTAGATTTAAAGGACTCAAGGTCAAAAGCTGTAGCAGGATTGACATTAGGTGCGGACCCTATAGTAAGTGGATTAATTGTTAAAGCAGCTTTGAATGGACTAGACCTTAATGGTTTAATAATTAGGAAAGAAATCAAAAAATACGGTACCAAAGCTGGGATAGAGGGCCCTATATTAGAAGAAGGAACTTTGGTAACTGTCTTAGAGGATGTGGTTACAACTGCTGGTTCAGTAATAAAAGCTATAAAAAAATTACGAGAAAATAATTATGTTGTTGAGGAAGTTTTGTCTATAGTTGATAGGCAAGAAGGGGGATTAGAAGCCCTTGAAGATGAAAATGTTAAATTAAAGAGTCTTTTTACAATAAAAGACTTTTTATAATTATTTCAAAATGCAAGATATAAAAAAAAAGTTTTGGCTTGAAAAATTTGATTATTTTTCAATTACTGGAAAAGATGCCAGAAAATTTTTGAATGGAATAACAACTGGTAATATTCTTAATTCAGAAAATAAAGTTATCAAAACTTGTTGGTTAACTCCTAATGGAGTTCTAAGGTCATTAATTGAAATTATTTTTTTAGAAAGAAGCTTAGAAGTAATTATCTTGGCGGGTAACACAAATGAAATAATTGATTACTTTAATCAAATTATTTTTCCAGCGGACGATGTACTTCTGAGTGAACCTTCCTTGATAAATAGAATTCAGGAAATTGATGAATTTAGTTCATGGAGAACTTACCAGCCTATTTTCTTCAAAACAGAAAATAAAGAATTTGAAATATATAAAAATAAACTAAATTTACTAAATCCCAACGATTTAAAACTTTGGAAGATTAATCAGGCAATACCCTCATTAGAAATGGAAATAAACGGAAAAAATAATCCTCTTGAGCTTGGATTACAAGATCTTATAGATTTTAATAAAGGTTGTTATTTAGGACAAGAAACAATGTCAAAAATAAAAAATGTTTCTTCTTTAAAACAGGAAATAAGAATTTGGAAATCAATTGAATCTAATTTCAATTTGAACTTAGAAGATAAAAATTTATATACAAATTCTGCCAAGGATATTTCTGTAGGCAAAATCACTAGTTTTTTTAAATCAGATTGTCAAATAAAAGGTTTAGCTATGATAAAAAGAAAATATTTAGAGGAAGAAAGTTATTTTTTTTCAGAAGTTTTTGGAAACATTATTATAAATAAATCTGTAGGATCAATTTTTCTTTAATCGATTTTTGATTAAATATTCTGCAATTTGTAGAGTAGCAAAACAATCATCTTTGTTATATTGGATAATTTTCTTTAAAAATATTTGGTTTTCTGTAATTTGATATTGAATCCACCAATAAAGGGCTTTAGATCCACTTACATTTTTCTGCGCCCATTCAAATCCAAGCCAATTAGAAACATTTTTTAAGCCATAGTTTTTTAGTGGTAATATCCAAGACTTTCTTATTAAGGTATGTAAGTCAATAAATCTGGAAGAAAGTGAATCAATTTCTTCAAAACTAAAATTTAGTTCTTTAGCAATATTAATTATTGATATTTTTTCAGTTTCTCCGTAATGCAAAACTGGCCACTCCTTGTGTGAAAAAAGTATTTCAATAATTTGCCTGTAAGATTCTCCTTTATTGTTTTTAAGATTTAAGATTGGTTCATAGATAAGATCTTCTTTTTTTATAGACAAATTTTTTACTTTTAAAAATCCATATAAAAAATCATGCTTTTCATCTGGATTTGACTCAATATCAAATACATAAAATCCCGAACATATTTTTTCTAATAGATCTTCCATATTATTTTTATTAGAAATGAAATATGGTTCTCCAGAGATATATGCTTGTGCTTGCTTTACAAATATGGATGCTTTTTCGTACTTCTGATCTTTGAATTTAGATAATTTCTCTCCAAGTTGTTTTTCGCTGTACGAAGCTAATGTTTGGGTATTAGTTATTCCATTTGCTTTGAGTAACAAGGACGTTTTTGACCCTATTCCATCTATATCTGTAAGATATCCATTTTCTTTTGCTTCTTTGTCACAAAATTTTTGCCAAGAACAAATAGTACATTTTTTTCTATCTTGAGTTATTTCTGGTATGGATCCCTCCAAGCATTCATTCAAATTTAATAAAACATTTAAAACTTTTTTTCTTAATTTTTTATTTAAATAAATTTCTTCAACTTTGACTTTTTTATAAAAAGTTGAAATTACTAATCCTTTCTCAATTTTAGATTCTTGAAAAGATTCCAAAAACATAGAACAAAAAGCTAAGTCGAATAAATGTTCTTTAGTTGTTTTGTGGCCTAACTTATAAACAGCAGGTAAATATTTATATTGTCCCCATTTACTTTTACCTTTAGTCTTTAAAAGTAATTGTGGAAGTATCTCTGCTTTTATATTGTGGAAAAGATTTCCTTTGATTTTTAATCCAATTACCCCTTGATAACCATTTTCGCAGGCTTTTAATCCTGTATATATTTCACCATTACAAAATTTAGAGAAAATTTGAAACTGATTAATTTTATCTATAGCTTTATGGGGAGACCAAATTTCATAAGATTTTTTACCCTTAAAATCGAGCCATGCTTTTCTTTTGCATCTTGTAAAACTTTTTAAATGAAGAGAATTCAAATTATTTTTTAAGGGCGGTTTTAAAATTTACTCATATAAATTAGTATAGATAATTAAAAGAAATTAAGGAAATTTGAAATTTGACAGCTGATAAATTAGATAAGATAAAATTTGGAACTGATGGTTGGAGAGGAATTATTGGTTTTGACTTTAACCTGTCCAATCTTTCAAGAGTTGTTGTCGCTGCATGTCAGGAGTTGCATTATCAATACTATAGAGAAGTTAATTCAAAGAAAATTATTATTGGATATGATCGTAGATTTATGGCTTGTGAATTCGCCAAGCAAATAGTACCTTTTGTAAGAGGATGTGGTTTCGAACCGATCTTATCTGATAGCTTTGTTACAACACCCTCTTGTAGTTTCTATGCCAAAGAAGTAGGTTGTCTTGGAGCTTTAGTAATTACAGCAAGTCATAATCCATATAATTGGCTAGGTCTGAAAATAAAGAGCTTTAATGGATGTTCTGTTGACGAATCTTTTACAAGTGAAGTTGAAAAAAGATTAATTCTTGGAAATTCAATTGAAAAAATAGATGGTATTAATCAATTGGTAAATATTAAGAAATTTCATTTAGATAGAATAAAATCTCTTTTTGATATTGACTATATTTCCAAGAGATTAAAGAAAATGAAATTGAGAATTTTTGTAGATTCTATGCATGGTTCAGCTGCAAATTGTATGGCTGAGATTTTTGCTTCTAATGATTTAGAAGTTATTTCAGAAATCAGGAAAGATGCTGATCCTTTTTTCGGAGGAAAACCTCCTGAACCTCTTTTGAATTATGCAGATGATCTAAAACAAATACTTATGAAAAATTCAACAAATGAAGTGAAAACTTTAGGAATTATATTTGATGGTGATGGTGATAGAATTGCGGCAATTGATGAAAAAGGAAGATACTCTAGTACTCAAGATTTACTCCCATACTTTATTAGCTACTTGGGCGAAATAAAAAAAAATTATTATCCAGTTTTAAAGACCGTTAGTGGTTCAGATATTATTAAAAATATATCAGAAAGTCAAAATAGAGATGTTTTTGAACTTCCAGTTGGCTTTAAATATATTGCTGAAAAAATGATTAAAGAAAAAATATTTATAGGAGGAGAGGAATCTGGGGGAGTTGGTTTTGGTGACTTTATGCCTGAAAGAGACGCTCTATATGCAGCGATGGTTTTATTGAATGGAATTGCTGCAAAATCTCAATATTTATATGAAACCTTAGATGAAATTCAAGAAGATTTTGGGCCAAGTTTTTATAAAAGAATTGATATTAAATTTCCAAATCAGTCAGAAAAAAATAACGTAAAAGAATTTATCATAGATAATATTCCTGAGAATATTAATAATCACAAGTTAAAAATTATCTCAAAGATCGATGGAATAAAGTTGAGAATTGATAAAAATTTTTGGCTTCTTTTTAGGTTTTCAGGAACGGAACCTCTTTTAAGGTTATATTGTGAAGCTCCAAAAGAATCTTATCTAATTGAGGTATTAGAGTGGGGGCAAGAATTTATAAATTTGGCAGGAAAATAAGGATGAAAAATTTATTTTTAGCGAGTAAGAATAAAGGTAAAATTGAAGAATATAAGAAATTGCTTGCTGGAGTTAATTGTAAATTGTTACTCCAGCCAGAATCATTAGAAGTTGAAGAGGATGCACTGACATTTAGAGATAATGCAATTAAAAAAGCGAGTGAAGTTTCGAGAAAAACGAATAATTTTTCAATAGCAGATGATTCAGGAATTTGTATTGATGCACTAGGTGGTAAGCCTGGCATTTACTCATCTAGATATGCAGAAAATGATCAGAAGAGAATTGAACGAGTTTTAAGAGAACTTGATGGAGTTCAAAATAGAAGTGCTTTCTTTATTGCTAATATTTGTGTTTGTTCCCCAAATGGTGAAGTGATTATTGAATCTGAGGCCAAATGTCATGGCAATATCATTTTAAACCCTAGAGGAAAAAGTGGTTTTGGGTATGACCCAATTTTTGAGGAGATTTCTACCAGATTAACCTTCGCAGAAATGAATAATGATATTAAAGACTCTTGTAGTCATAGAGGTAAAGCATTAAAAAAAATTATTCCAGATTTAATTGAAATTTTTTCTTAAATTCAATTAACCCAAGATCCATGAAGGCCATGAGGAATTGAAATGGGTAATTCATAAACAGCTAATTCTTTTAAGTCTTTTGCGTCTAATATTACTAAATCGCTTCCTCTTCTTTCTCCGTTCCATAGAAGTATAAATAAAAATCCCTCATCTTCTTTTGAAGAGTTTTCTGATGGAACCATAATTGGTTCACTAACAAATCCACTTGAACCTGCTGACCAAAAAATCTCTCCCTTAGAAGTTAAATTTATTTTTTTTATTGCTTGGAGTGGAGCGTTTCCCAACTTTTGAGATGTGCTTGCCATCCAACTAAAATTTGCTTTTAATCCTAAGTTTTTAGGATTAACAACGGCAAATTCACAACATTGTTCACTGTAAGTTTCAAGTTCACAAGTTTTTGTCTTTAGATCGATAATTGATCTTTTCAGTTTTCCTTCAGGATATTTATCAAAGTCAATATCCCTAAAATTCTCGTCTGGACCAACTGATGGGAAATCATCATAAAAAATACTATCTAATACGATTTTGGAATCTTTTTCAAATGCGTTTACATGATGAAAAACGAATCCTTCTGGAGCATCTATTGTTAAAGGAGGCTGTCCTCTAAATAATCCACTTTCTCTGGGGATGATAAAAAACTTTGCCTTTTTATTTGGGTTTGACTTTAGACATTGTGCTGCTCCTCTTTGACCCATTACAAATGGAAGAGGATTGAAATCAATAGCATTCTGTAAAAATATTGCCCAATTAGTTGTAATTGCAAAATCATGAAGGAATGCAAAGCCATCAAAGGTATCTTTTCTGTCAAAAATGAGTTCTCCAGAATTTGTACCAGCATTATCAAATTCCATTAATCTAATGGTACTTTTTGGCCCGGTTTGTACTCCAAAAGTGACTAAAAGTTCTGAAGATGCATTTGAGTTTAGGTCTGTTTTGGGATGAGCACTGAATGCTTCGTTAGGCTTGAGTACACCTTTTAATGTTGTTAAACCAATAGTTTCAAGACTATCAGGATCCATTGCATGTGGACCTGCTGCTTCCCATAATGCGAGAATTTCATCTCCTAATTTAATGACATGTGTATTAGCGATATTCTTGAATTTTAGATCTAATGCATTATTTAAAATTCCTCCATTTTTTTGTGTTCCAAAAACACCTCTATAAATAAATTTATCTATTTTTTCCTCTTCCAAATAGCCTTTAGTTTTAACAAATCTATTTGTTAAGAATGGCTGACCATTTTCGAATTTTATGGATGTTATCATCCCATCACCATCAAATGGATGATGAACCCATTGTCCACCTCTCTCTAATATTCCTGGTCCATTTCTTAATAATGTGCCATTTAAATTTTTAATATTATTACCTTTGCTAATTTTTAGAGGCTCTTTAGTCAGCTCCTTTTCTACATTTTGATAAGCACTTGACCAATCTTCTTTTTTAAAAATATTAAATTTATCAATTTTTTTATCTTGTAAATTAGTCACAACAAAATAATCACTTTATCTATCTTCGCCAAAAATCAACTGAATTGTGGCTGATTAGAAAAAATTCCTATTTTATTATTTTTCTAACATTCCTTTACTGCTTGGAATTGAATCAGATCTTCTTGGATCTATCTCGGTAGCCATTCTCATTGCTCTTGAAAAAGCTTTAAAGCACGCCTCAACTATGTGATGTGAATTACTTCCTCGTATTTGATTAATATGCAGAGTAATACCGCTGTTATTTACAAAGGCAATAAAAAACTCTCTTACTAGTTCAGTATCATAATTTCCTATTCTAGGGGCTTTTAATTTAAGATCATATGATAGATGCGGTCTACCAGAGCAGTCTAAAGTGACTTGAACTAAAGCTTCATCTAATGGGGCAAAGAAATGTCCAAATCTGCTTATTCCTTTTCTTTCTCCCAAGGCTTTTGAAAATGCTTTGCCTAATGCGATTCCTACATCTTCATTTGTATGATGATCATCAATATGGGTATCTCCAATTGCTTTTATTTTTAAATCGAACAAACCATGACTGGATATTTGATGAAGCATATGATCTAAGAATGGTATCCCGGTATCAATCTCAGATATTCCATTTCCATCTAAGTTTATAAATACAGAAATATCTGTTTCATTCGTTTTTCTTTTTATTTCAGATTGCCTTTGAGATGACATTTTTATGCAAAAAACTAAGTTTACATTCCATTAATGCAGTAACCCGCATCAACATAAATTGTTTGGCCTGAAATGCCGCTAGAGAGATCACTTAATAAAAAAGCAGCTGTATTACCTACTTCTGTTTGAGTGACTGTTCTGCGTAAAGGAGCCTTTTCTTCAACATTGTGAATCATATCTAAAATGCCACCTATAGCAGAACTCGCAAGTGTTCTTATAGGCCCAGCACTTATTGCGTTAACTCTGACTTGTTTTTCTGGACCAAGTTCTGCAGAAAGATATCTTACTGAAGCTTCTAAAGCTGCTTTAGCAACTCCCATCACGTTATAGTTAGGAATTGCCCTTTCTGAACCTAAATAAGTTAATGAGACAACTCCAGAACCATCACTAAAAAGTGGTTTTGCTGCTTTACATAAAGGTGCTAACGAATACGCACTTATATTAAGAGCCCTATCAAAACCCTCTGAAGTGGTAGCACTATAATCTCCAATCAATTCATCGCGTCCTGCAAATGCTAGGCAGTGAACTAATCCGTCAATTTGCCCCCAATTGTGTTTTATATTTTTAAAGATTTCTTCAATTTGAGTTGGATTTTGAACATCAAGAGGCAAAAATAACGATGGGTTTAAAGGTTCAGTTAGTTCTCTAACTTTAGATTCGAATCTTCCCTTATCATCAGGCAAATACGTGATTCCAAGTTCTGCGCCAGCTTTTGAAAGTTGTTGAGCGATACCCCATGCTATTGAACGATTGTTGGCGATTCCCGTAACAAGAATTTTTTTGCCAGTTAGATTTAGAAGCATTTTGTTTATTATTTCTATTATTCTCCTATATAAAAGTACCTATCTTTACGCATTACTGCAAAATATACAATAATTTTCAAATATCGCAGAATTTTTAACTTGAACATGGTCAGAACAAATTCTATGGTTTTGGAATTAGGTTTTCAATTACCGAAATTCGAAATGTTAAATGCTAATTCTTCAAAAAATGAATATTTTAATTCTCATAATCTAGATAATCGGCATTTGCTTTTAATGTTTATTTGTGCCCATTGCCCATTTGTTAAATATATTGAGAATCAAATTTTCACCTTAAGTAAAGAAATTGAAAATACAGTTCAAACAGTTGCAATTTCTAGTAATGATATTGTCACTCATCCTTCAGATTCTCCCAAAAATTTGAGATTGCAAGCACAAAGACAGGGATGGAGTTTTCCTTATCTATATGATGAAAATCAAAATTTTGCTAAGAAATTAAAAGCAGCTTGCACCCCAGATTTTTATCTTTTTTCAAATGAAGGAGATGGTAAATTTTTATTGTATTATCATGGCCAATTAGACGGTAGTAGACCAGGTAATAATATCCCTCTATCTGGAAAAGATTTGTGCTCTGCCGTAAAAGATCTGAATCAAGATAATTCTTATCCTTCAAATCAGATGCCTTCTTTAGGTTGCAATATAAAATGGACTCCTGGTAAAGAACCAAGTTGGTTTAAATGAATTAAAAATTTTTTTTACCCATAGAAATATGGTTTAGGGTTAATATATTTACTATGCAGATACCTCCATTTACTTTAGATAGGCAGTTCCAAGAAATTGGCTCTGAAATTGAGAGCGAGGTTTCTAAAGTTTTAAAAGGGGGCCAGTATATTGGAGGACAAGAAATTGCCAAATTTGAGGAGAGTTTTTCAAATCTGATTGGTGTTGAAAATACTATTGGATGTAATAGTGGAACTGATGCTTTAGTATTAGCTTTGCGCGCATTGGATATTGGTGTGGGTGATGAAGTTATTACTTCATCTTTTAGCTTTTTTGCAACTGCAGAGGCTATTAGTGCAGTTGGTGCTAATCCTGTTTTGGTAGATATAGATCCAGAAACTTATCTCATTAATACTGCACTAATAGAACAAGAAATAAATTCTAATACCAAGGCAATTATGCCAGTTCATCTATTTGGTAATGCAGTGAATATGACCTTAATAAAATCTTTGGCCAAGAAATATGACTTAAAAGTAATCGAAGATTGTGCTCAGGCAACATGCACAATGTGGGAAACTTCCAAAGTTGGTAGTATCGGTGATATAGGCTGTTTTAGCTTTTTCCCTACTAAAAATTTAGGAGCTGCTGGAGATGGTGGAGCAGTAACAACTTCAGATCAGAAGATTGCAAAAAAAATTAGAGAACTGGCTGTTCATGGCAGCCCAATAAGATATCATCATACCCAAATTGGATATAACAGCAGACTTGATACCATTCAAGCCGCCATATTAAACATTAAAGTTAAATATATTTCTAAGTGGATTAATAATCGCCAAAAAATTGCTAATAATTATCTTGATTTATTAGAAAAAAATCCATTTATTAGTTTTCCAAAAATTAGCTCTGATTCAATTTCCCATTCTTGGAACCAATTTGTAATCAAATTAAGAAACGATAAATATTTTTTAAATGAAGATTTTTCAAATTTATTTGATACTGATTGCAAAAAATACTATTCCTTAAGGAATTTGGTAAAACAACAACTTTTTGAAAAAGGTATTAATTCAATTATTTATTATCCAATTCCAATACACGCACAAATAGCTTACAAAAATAAAAATTTTTCTAGAACAAAACTTATTAATACGGAGAGAATTTGTACAGAAGTTCTTAGTCTTCCAATGTTTCCTGAAATTTCTTATGAAGAGCAAGTTTATGTAGCAGAAAATTTAAATAAAGTTTTAAAGAGTTGTATAGAGGAAATTCAAATTTCAGCATAAAGTGATTTAAATAATCTTTGTTGTATGTTGTGATTGACAATAGGGCTTGAATAATTATTTATTTCTAAATTAGATATCCCCCCATTTAATAATTCTGAATTTGACACTTTAGATAATTCAGGGATCCAATATTTTATATATTCGCAAATAGGATCAAATTTTTTTGCTTGGGTATATGGATTAAAAATTCTAAGTGGTTTTGGATCCATACCGCTACTGGCGCTCCACTGCCATCCCCCATTATTTGCAGCTAAGTCTCCATCAACCAAAGTCTCCATAAATTTTTTCTCGCCCATTTGCCAATTGCATATAAGATCTTTCACCAGAAATGAAGCGACTATCATCCTACATCTGTTATGCATCCAGCCAGTACTATTTAGTTGACGCATTGCAGCATCAACTATAGGTACTCCGGTCTCTCCGTTGCTCCAATGCTGAAACCATTCATTATTGTTTTGCCATGGAAAGTAATCCCATTTTTTTCTATATGGACCTTTCTCTAGCTCTGGAAAATGGAATAAGCAATGTTGATAAAATTCACGCCAAACAAGTTCTTTTTGCCAAGTTTCAATTGATAGATAATTTCCTTGATTTGCAAAATTTGAATTTAAATTTAATGTGGCGTTCCAAATTTTTCTAATGCTAATGGTGCCGAATCTGAGAGATGCACTTAGAAAAGATGTCCCATTATGAGAGGGAAAATCTCGTGCAGAATTATAAGAATATATTTTTTTTTCGTTAATGAAGTTTTCTAATAATGTTTCTGCAGCACTCTCTCCAGGTCTACATGGACAAATATTCGAACCAGAAAATTTGATATTTTTGATAAATTTCTCTAGAACAGAATCAGATGAATTAATTGTCTTATTTTCTTTGAGTTTATTATCTATATCTTTAAACTGGAAAACAACTTGATCTTGGTCATATGGACCTAATAAATTCATTTTTGATTTAAGGTTTTTATAAAAAGGCCCATACACTGAATAAGGTTTATTATTTCCGGAAAATATTTTTAAAGGTTCTATTAATAAATGATCCCAAGTTTCAAAAACTTGTATATTTAGTTCTTCTAAAATTTTTTTTATTTTTAAATCGCGATTAATCTCATAAGGTTCAATTGATCTATTCCAAAAAACAAATTTAGAATCTATTTTCTTTGCTAATTGAGGAATTATTAATACCGGATCTCCTTCTTCCATGATTAATCTACTACCCATTTTTTTCCAATTATTTCCTAATTCTTTAAGCGAATTTCCTAGAAACCAAGCTCTTGCACTTGCATTGAAATCGTGTGGGTAATTTTTATCAAATATGTAAGTTGAAGTAATAGCATTTGATAATGAAAATGCTTTGATTAAAGCTTTATTGTCAAATATTCTTAAATCCTTTCTATGCCAAAAAAGTATTCTAGGTTTATTCATAATTTATCTAAAAATTGTTTAGCTCTAAACCAAGCTGTCACAGTTTTTGCGTCAAGAATCTCATCCTCACTAGAAATAAGATTATCTAGTTCGTCGGGCTCTAAAATTAATACTTCTATATCCTCATCTAAATCTCCTTTAACCTCGTAATTAAGTTTGTTTAAATCACGAGCTAAAAATAAATAAATTTCTTCATCTGCATAACCAGGGGCAGGGACAAGAGTTCCCAGTTCATCCCATTTGTTTGCACTGAATCCAGTCTCTTCTTGTATTTCTCTTTGAATTGAATTAATAGGTGTTTCACCCATTTCTAATGTACCTGCTGGAAATTCTAATAAATACCTGGAAACGGCAAATCTATATTGCCGAAGAATGATAACTTTATTGTCTTTTGTAATAGGTACGGCTAATGCTGCCCCAGGATGCTTAATATATCCATATTCACTTTCATGTCCATTTGGAAGCTCAATTCTATTTATTTCGAAACTAAATTTTTTTGACTTTAACTCAGATATTTTTTCTTTAAAAATTGATCTTTTAATAAGGTTTTTGTTGCCCATGATTTTTAAATAAAAATAGCCTAACAGTTATTTTTTGGTTTTGTAAATCATTTATCTAGACCATTTTGGGGCATCAAACTTTCTGATTTTTTGGCTTCTACTTAAGATTTCAGATAGTGGTGTAATAACGAAATTCCTATTCATGAATCTCGGGTGAGGTAATATTAGTTCCTCGTCAATCGTATAAAAATCTTCCCACCAAAGAATATCTAAATCGAGACATCTTGATAGCCATTTCTTACCCTTTGGCGTCTCTTCTCGTCCGAAAAATCTCTCTAAATTTTTAAGCTTTTTTAAAAGTAATTTGGCGTTTTTATTTGATAGTTCAGGAAAAGAATTACTTTTTATAAGCAATAGCGTATTTAAATAATTTGGCTGCTCATTTTCGACACCATGGGGTAATGTTTCATAAATTGAAGACCAAAAAAAGTTTGCATGAAATTTGCTTTTCTCCTCTTTTTTTTTGTTGGCACTATTTCCCCACTCATTTATTATTTCCTCAATTTTTGGTTTGCAAATTAATAGTGACTCAAGAGGGCTTCCGAATTTACTATCAATATTTGCACCGAGGGATATACATAGTCCATTTTTGATATTAAGATTTGATAATTCCACTACAAAAAACAAAGTTATTGGATAAATTCTATATCAGGCATTTTTAAAGTGATTTTGAAACCCGAGTTAAAAGAAAAAGGAGAAATAAAAGATTTAATGAACTCAAAGGATTCTTTTAGAGCTTTTCCTTTGGCTGCAATTACGGGTCATAGCTTATTGAAATTATCTTTGCTTTTGGCAGCAGTTGATCCGAGTTTAGGAGGAGTGATTATCGCTGGCGGAAGAGGTACTGGTAAGTCAGTATTAGCAAGGGGTTTGCATACTTTGCTTCCTCCTGTAGAGGTATTAGATAATGAATCAATACTGGAAAAACTATCTAAGAGAAATAGTAATACTTCATTAAGACCTATTGGTATGAACCTAAATCCAGATACACCAGAGGAATGGGATATTAGTACTAATAAATTGTTAGAAGAGGTAATTGGAAGTGATTATTTGAATCAAATTGATGAAATTCCAAAAAAAATAAAAGAGGCACCGTTTATTCAAGTACCCATTGGTATAACTGAAGATAGACTTGTTGGATCAATTGATGTCGCTGCCTCATTAAGTACGGGAGAACAAGTATTTCAGCCTGGAATTTTAGCAGAAGCTCATAGAGGTGTTCTTTATGTAGACGATATAAATTTATTGGATGATGGAATTGTAAATTTAATTCTAGAAGCTATAGGAAGAGAGCAAAATAATATTGAAAGAGATGGATTGAGCCTCTCTCATCCTTGTAAGTCCCTTTTAATCGCAACTTATAATCCTGAAGAGGGTGCTTTAAGAGATCATGTTTTAGATCGTTTTGCGATTGTGCTTTCTGCAGATCAATCTATTGATAATGCTCAAAGAGTTGAGATCACAAAATCTGTTTTATCACACGCGGAAAATAATATTAAATTTTCTGAAAAATGGTCGGAAGAATCTGATAATTTATCCACTCAATTAATTTTGGCAAGGCAATGGTTAAAGGATGTCAAGATAACAAAAGAGCAAATAACTTATTTAGTGAATGAAGCTCTTAGAGGAGGCGTAGAGGGGCATAGGTCAGAATTATTTGCAGTAAAAGTAGCAAAAGCAAATGCAGCGCTTCGAGGAGATGAGAATGTAAATTCTGAGGATCTAAAAGTCGCAGTAAGATTAGTTATCCTTCCACGAGCAATGCAAATCCCACCTGATGAAGATGATATTCAACCACCCCCTCCAGAGGATCAGAGCCCCCCACCTCCGCCTCAATCAAACAATGAAGAATCTGAACCTGAGGCTAATGAAAATGATGATAATCAAGAGCAAGAACAAGAAGAAGATAATTCTGACGGAGAAGAAGAATCTACTCCCGAAATACCAGAGGAATTTATATTAGATCCTGAAGCCTGTATGGTTGATCCGGATTTATTACTTTTTTCTTCTGCCAAAGCCAAAGCAGGTAATAGTGGAAGTAGATCAGTGATATTTAGTGATAGTAGGGGAAGGTATGTAAAACCTATTATTCCTAGAGGTAAAGTGAAAAGAATTGCAGTAGACGCAACTCTTCGAGCTGCCGCTCCTTATCAAAAATCTAGAAGATTAAGGAACCCTCATAAATCAATAGTTATTGAAGAAAACGATTTTAGGGCAAAACTTCTTCAAAAAAAGGCTGGCGCTTTAGTTATCTTTCTGGTTGATGCAAGTGGCTCCATGGCTTTAAATAGGATGCAAAGTGCTAAAGGTGCGGTGATAAGACTTTTAACAGAGGCATATGAGAATAGAGATGAAGTTGCTCTTATCCCTTTTAGAGGTAATCAGGCAGAGGTTCTTTTGCCTCCAACAAGATCAATAACTGCTGCAAAAAGAAGGTTAGAAACGATGCCTTGCGGTGGAGGATCCCCTTTGGCACATGGACTAACACAATCAGCAAAAGTTGCAAAAAATGCACTTTCAACAGGAGATATTGGTCAAGTTATTGTTGTAGGAATTACTGATGGAAGAGGAAATGTACCATTAGGATTATCTCTAGGACAAAATGAGGTTGGAGAAAAAAATAATGAAAATGCCAATTTAAAACAAGAGGTTCTTGATATCGCTGCAAAATATCCCATGCTTGGGATAAAACTCTTAGTAATTGATACAGAGAGAAAATTTATTGCAAGCGGATTTGGTAAAGAATTAGCAGAGGCAGCTCAAGGTAAATATGTTCAACTTCCAAAAGCTACAGATAAAGCAATTGCTGCTATGGCTTTAAATGCTATAAATGAATTCTAAATATTTATTAAGGATAAATTTCGTTTAAGAATTTTGAAAGTCCTATCGTTAAGTCTCTGATGGATTTAGTTAATTCTTTATCTTGTGTTAATTGTTTAAAATCTTCACTCATATCATCTATTTTTGTTGAGATAGACCTTGCAGCATTAATTGTCAATTTAATGTCATTAAGGGTTTCTTTGTCATCGATAGTAGACAAAATGTTATTCAAATGATTAGCAGCAATTGTCATTTCTTTTATTAGAGGTTTAACTCTTTGTAGTTCTTGTTTTGATAAAAAAATTAATTCATCAAGATTTTCTTGTGTTCTGTCAAATTGGTCAATTGAGTTGACGACGTTCTCAATTAAGTTTTCTTGATTTGTTTCTTTTAGCAGTTGGCTAATTCTATTAGTTATATTTGAGAGACTTGATAGTTGTTTACCTGTGATAGTATCTCCCTGACAAATAATTAACTTGGCATCGCATTTTTCGGATATAGGTTTTGCAACGTTTTTAGGAATTGTCTTATCACTAGTCTCTAAAGCAACTTGAACATCTCCTCCAAGGAAAGAATTTGTAACTACCCTTGCAAATGCTGGCCTTGGAAGAATAATATCAGGATTATTTAAAACTATTTTTGCTTTAATTGATTCATTCGTAAACAATATATCTTCAATCGATCCGACTAAAATTCCTCTGTAAGTAACTGGAGATTTTTTTGATAAACCGCTAGCGTTAGTGAATTCTGCAAAAAGGTACCAATTTTTTGAAGATAATCTTACTCCTCTTAGCCAAAAAGAAAAAAATGTGAATATTAAAATTCCCCCTAATAAGGAAAAACCAACTATTGAATCTCGTAAGCTTCTACGCATAATATCTAAATGTCTTTGGGTTGCATTGGACCTTCGAGTTTTCCATGCCTAAATTGGAACACATAAGGATCATTACTCTCTTTGAATTCATCAATTGAACCTGCCCATCTAAATTTGCCCCCATATAGCATTAAAACTTTATCTGAAGTCCTTTCTATAGTACTAAGAACATGGCTAACCACAATAGATGATCCGCTAGCTTTATCATTTGTTTTATTAATTAAATCTTCAATTCTGGATGAGGCAATTGGATCTAGGCCTGCAGTTGGTTCGTCAAAAAGTAATAGAGGTTTAGTTTTTGCATTAAGAGTTTGATCAGTAATTAAAGCTCTAGCAAAACTTACTCTTTTTTGCATGCCTCCACTTAATTCATTTGGAAGTTTATTCTCAACATTAAATAATCCTACCTCAGCTAAGCATTCACATACTGTTTCGTGTATTAACTTTTTAGATAGGTTTTTATTTCTCTTAAGGAGAAAACCAACATTTTCTTCAATAGTTAAAGATCCTAATAAAGCCGGATTCTGAAAAACTAGTCTTACATCAGGTGGATTATTTTGATCTAATCTTAAATATGTTTGCTTCTCACCAAATATTCTTAGTTCTCCTTTGGTAGGTAAAATGAGTCCTGCTAATATTTTTAATATGGTTGATTTCCCAGACCCTGAGGGACCAACAATAGCTAACTTCTCTCCATTGTTAAGTTCAAAATTTATTTGATTAAGCACATTAACCTCCCCCCAGCTTATTGAGAGGTTTTTTGTTTCAACTGCATTATTAGTTTTTTTCAAAACCTAGAAAGAGAAAAATTCTTCTTTATCTATAATATTGCCTATTTTTATAAATAAAAAAAGGATGTATGAATTTGATTTATAATCAATTTAATTTATTTTTTATTTGAAGATAATAATTGAAGAGGTTTTTTTATGAATAAGGGAAAAAAAAGAGTTAGAAGATTTTACAAATACCGTAAAAAATATAACTTTAAGCTTTTGAATAAAATTTCAAGAATTTTGAGTTGGCTTTTGCCAGGACTAGTAATAAAAAGATGGATGCTTACATCCGCAATAGGATTTCTTACTTCATTATTGGGCCTGTCAATTTGGACAAATTTAAGCCCCCTTTATTGGTTTACTGAAATATTTTTTGGTTTATTGACAAGTTTAACTAAAATCTTACCCGTTTCAGTATTGGGGCCATTAATTTTCGTTATTGGGATGATATTAATAGGGATTGGACAAAATAGAAGTATTAATTCTATTCAAAAAGCACTTGTTCCAGAAAAAAATACATTTCTAGTTGATGCATTAAGAGTTAAGAGTAAATTAAACAGAGGCCCTAATATTGTTGCGATTGGGGGAGGTACAGGTTTATCTACTTTATTAAAAGGTTTAAAAAATTACAGCAGTAACATAACAGCAATCGTAACTGTATCCGATGATGGTGGAAGCAGTGGAATTCTTAGAAAACAATTAGGTGTACAACCTCCAGGAGATATAAGAAATTGTTTGGCGGCCTTATCAAACGAAGAACCTATTTTAACAAGACTATTTCAATATAGATTTTCAGAGGGAAGTGGTCTCGAGGGACACAGTTTTGGGAATCTATTCTTATCAGCTTTAACAACAATAACGGGCAGTTTAGAAAAAGCAGTTCAAGCTTCTAGTAAGGTTTTAGCGGTACAAGGACAAGTTTTGCCAGCAACTAATATTGATGTTATGTTATGGGCCGAATTAGAAGATGGCGATAAAATTTTTGGTGAAAGTAACATCAGCAAATCTAAAAAATTAATTTCAAGGATTGGTTACCTACCAGAAAATCCTGCAGCTCTTCCAAGTGCTCTTGAATCTATAAAAGATGCTGATTTAATTGTTCTTGGTCCAGGTAGTCTTTATACTTCTTTATTGCCCAACCTATTAGTACCAGAGATAGTAGATGCCTTATTGCAAAGTAATGCTCCCAAAATTTATATAAGTAATTTGATGACTCAGCCCGGAGAAACAGATGGACTCGATGTCTATCAACATATCAAAGCAATAGAAAAGCAATTATCAAATTTTGGAGTTAATACTCGAATTTTTAACTCAATATTATCTCAGATTAAATTCGAAAAATCTCCATTAGTAGACTATTATGAAAGTAGAGGGGCAGAGCCTGTCCAATGTAATAAAGAAAAATTATTATCTGAGGGTTATTATGTTTTGGAAGCACCATTATATTCAAAAAGAATAACCCCAACTCTTAGGCATGACCCAAAAAGACTCGCAAGAGCGGTAATTTTTATGTACCGAAAATTAAAAAAATTAAACTAATAAGCATCTTGAAGTTCATAGAAGTCAGGCTGAATATAATCTTTTCGTAATGGCCATCCTCTCCAATCTTCAGGCATTAATAGTCTTTTTGGATTGGGATGATCAATAAAATTTATTCCATACATATCAAAAGTTTCTCTTTCTTGCCAATCGCTTCCTTTGAAAATTTTATACAAACTAGGGATTGATAAATCAGAATCTCTTTTTAAGAAAACTTTTAATCTAACTTCTTTAATTTTTTCGATTTTTTGTAAATCATCAACAGTTATGAAATGGTAGAAACTAACAAGATTTTTGCCTGGACCCTCATCATATCCTCCTTGACATTGGAGATAGTTGAAACCGTAATTTCTCAATGCAGATACTGCTTCATATAGTTTGTTAGGTTCTACAGAAATGTTTTCGATACCTATGTGATCATCAGATAAAGATTGATTTGGAATACCATCTTTAGACAAAGATTGGCTTATAAACCCTTCTTTTTCTAATGAAGTATCTGAGGATTTGGCTAAATCGTCTTTTTCCATTAATTTTCTACAGTTTTATTAATCTCAGCTTTTACGGAGTTTTCAGATAATTCAGGTAATTCAGTTATTTTTTCTTTATTGGAGGAAGGGATGACATTATCTGAAGTTTTGTTTAGATATTTACCTGTGTTTTCTGAGAAAACAAGATTCATTTCGTGATCAGATGTTATGTATCTGTGAGTTTGTTCTGTTTTTGTGCGCTCTAAAATTGATTCATTACCAACTTTTTTTCTTAACTTAATTACAGCATCAAAAATTGCTTCTGGTCTTGGTGGGCATCCTGGAAGGTATAAATCAACTGGTATCAACTTATCAACTCCTCTTACAGCAGTTGTAGAATCTGCACTGAACATTCCACCTGTAATTGTGCAAGCACCCATAGCGATAACATATTTTGGTTCAGGCATCTGCTCATAAAGTCTTACAAGCGCAGGTGCCATCTTCATTGTTACCGTCCCTGCAACTATTAATAAATCTGCTTGCCGTGGCGAGCTTCTAGGTACTAATCCAAATCTATCAAAATCAAATCTAGATCCAATTAAGGCAGCAAATTCTATAAAACAACAAGCTGTTCCATAAAGGAGGGGCCATAGGCTGCTTAACCTAGCCCAATTATGAAGATCGTCAAGACTTGTCAATATAATATTTTCGCTTAAATCTGTAGTAACTTGGGGTGCCCCAAGTGGATTGCATGTTCCTTCTCGGATTTCTCTTATTGCTTTTGGGGATAATTGTGGATTCAATTTTTTAACTCCATTCTAAAGCACCTTTTCTCCATGCGTATGCCAGAGCGATAACAAGTATTGCAATGAAAATCAAAGCCTCAATAAAAGCTAATAAGCCTAATCTATTGAAGGCAACAGCCCAAGGATAAAGGAATACTGTCTCAACATCAAATATAACGAAAACCAAGGCAAACATGTAATAACGAATATTAAATTGAATCCATGCCCCCCCTATAGGCTCCATTCCAGATTCATATGTGAGTTTTCTTTCCCCTGTTCTGCCCTTTGGAGCAACGATGAGATTAGTAACAAGAGCTAATACTGGTACGGCTGCGGCAATTAGAAGGAAACCTAAAAAATATTCATAGCCAGTTAATAAAAACATCTTAAAAATTAATTTTGAATAAAAGTCGCTTAATTAAGCAAAATCTTTTAAAGTTCTTAAAGAACAATAATAAACCGTGAGTGAAAACATTCAACCAGCCTCTGAGGAAAACAAAATAGTCGAAGACTTTCAGAAAGAAAAACTTCCTGAAAACTTCTCAGGAGTAAATGTTGAACAACCTGCCCTTAATTTAGAACAAAATAGATTCGAATGTAGAAGTTGTGGATACATTTATGATCCTTCGGAAGGAAATAAAAAATTAAACATACCTAAAAATACTCCTTTTTCAGAGTTGGATGGGAATTCCTTCGCTTGCCCTGTTTGTCGAGCTGGTAAAAATTTTTATAAGGATATAGGTCCTAAATCTAAACCTAGTGGTTTTGAAGAGAATTTAGTTTATGGGTTTGGTTTTAATAGTTTACCTCCTGGACAAAAAAACATATTGATTTTTGGTGGTCTTGCTTTTGCTGCTGCTTTGTTCCTTTCTTTGTACTCTTTGCATTAATATATACAAATGAAAAAAATTATTACTAGTACTCCCAATCTTCTTTTATCAGTTCTTCTTTGTTTTGTATTAAGCAGTTGTTCATCTACAGGAGTAAAGATGAGTGATAGCAGCCCTTGGAAAACAATTCAGTTTGAGGATCAGGCTAATGCTTTAGATGTTGATTTTATAGATGATAAAAATGGATTTTTAGTTGGTTCTAATAGACTTATTATGGAATCTAATGATGGAGGAGAAACTTGGGAAAAAAGAAATTTAGATTTACCAAGTGAAGAGAACTTTCGTCTACTTGATATAGATTTTAAAGGGGAAGAGGGATGGTTAATAGGTCAGCCATCATTAGTCATGCATACACTTGATGCAGGAAAGAATTGGACACGTTTATCTCTAGGTAATAAATTACCAGGTCAACCATTTCTAATAACAACTGTCGATGCTGGTGTTGCAGAATTGGCTACCACTGCAGGTGCTATTTATGAAACATCAGATAGTGGTGAATCATGGAATGCAAAAGTTGTAGATGCATCTGGTTCTGGAGGTGTAAGAGACTTAAGAAGAACTAATAAAGGAGATTATGTCAGTGTAAGTAGTCTAGGTAATTTCTTTTCTACTTTGGAAAAGGACAGTGATGCATGGATAGCTCATCAAAGAGCCAGTAGCAAAAGAGTTCAAAGTATTGGTTTTAATCCAGAAGGAAGTTTATGGATGCTTTCTAGAGGAGCAGAAATTAGATTTAATGAAGATACAAATGATCTAGAAAATTGGTCAAAGCCTGTTATACCAATTCTTAATGGATACAATTATCTAGACATGGGATGGGATCCAAATGGTGATATATGGGCTGGCGGGGGTAATGGAACTTTAATAGTAAGTAAAGATCAAGGTAAAACCTGGAATAAAGATCCTATTGCTTCTGAATTGCCAACAAACTACATTAAAATAGTTTTTCTTGATAAGGAGGCTTTAGACAATCAAAAAGGATTTGTACTTGGCGAGCGTGGTTATATCCTTAAATGGAATAGCTAATTTTAAATAACTCGAGTTAATAGTAAAAAAAAAATTAATTTTTGAAAGATTTAGCAACTGTCTGTAACCAACCTGTTAATTTCTTCACGAACTTATGATTTTACACTGTAAGATCATAGAGTAAACATTTGTGATTATGGCCGCAGGTTCAACGGGTGAACGCCCATTTTTTGAAATAATCACCAGTATTAGATACTGGATTATTCATGCAGTAACATTACCAGCTATCTTTATAGCAGGCTTCTTATTTGTATACACAGGCTTAGCATACGATGCTTTCGGAACTCCTCGTCCAGATAGTTATTTCCAGTCATCTGAATCTAAAGCACCTGTCGTAACACAAAGATATGAAGCTAAATCTCAACTAGATTTAAGAACAAAATAACAATGACTAATTCTCAAGCTCCAATGCAGGCTGCGGAAGTCCGCGTTTATCCTATATTTACTGTCCGTTGGCTAGCAGTTCACGCTCTAGCTATCCCATCAGTATTCTTTCTAGGTTCTATTGCTGCTATGCAATTCGTAGCCCGATAAATTTAACTATCATGCAAGTAAACGAAAATCCTAACAAAGTTCCAGTTGAACTTAATCGTACAAGCCTTTATTTAGGCTTATTATCAGTGTTTGTATTGGGAATTTTATTTTCCAGTTACTTTTTCAATTAAATTAAAATCATGAGTAAATTAAAAGGACCTGATGGAAGAATTCCAGACAGACTTCCCGACGGTAGACCAGCAGTTGCATGGGAAAGAAGATGGACTGAAGGAACTCTTCCTCTATGGCTCGTTGCTACAGCAGGTGGAATTGCAGTTATCTTCGTCTTAGGAATATTCTTCTATGGTTCATACCAAGGCGTTGGAGCTGGAGGTTAACAATCCCTTACCTTTGCCTGACAATCACTAAAATCTATTAAGCCTAATAAGAATCAGTAAATATCCTTAGTTTCTCTTTTGTGGAGCTTGGGATATTTTCTTTTTGGGTTATCAATCCATCTTTTAATGAAAAATGAGAGTTACTTTTTGGTCTTTCTTTTTCAATTAATTTAGCTACTTCAAATATTATTTTATTAGCCACTTCAGTATTTGATCTAAGATTATCCAAAACCATCTCGACAGAAACTTCTTGATGAGTTTGATGCCAGCAATCATAATCAGTAACCATAGATAAAGAGGAGTAAGCTATTTCAGCTTCTTTAGCTAATCTTGCTTCTGTGTGGTTAGTCATTCCAATAATTGAACATCCCCAACTCCTATATAAATTAGATTCTGCTCTAGTTGAGAAAGCGGGACCTTCCATTGCTAGATAGGTACCCCCTCTATGCAATTGTCTACCGCCAGGAATATTTTTTTCTCCGATTTCACTTAATATACGTGATAAATTTGTGCAGAAGGGATCTCCCATAGTTACATGAGCTACGGCTCCCTCATTAAAGAAGGTTGCGGGTCTATTTTTTGTCCGGTCTATAAATTGATCTGGAACCACTATATCAAGTGGCCTAATCTGTTCTTGTAATGAACCAACTGCTGATGGAGCAATAATCCATCTTACTCCCATTGATCTCAGAGCCCAAATATTAGCTTTGTAAGGGATTTCAGAAGGATTTAAACTATGTGTTCTGCCATGTCTAGGAATGAATGCTATCTCTAGGTTTCCAAGATTATATACTTTTATTGAATCAGAGGGTTTACCATAGGGAGTATTGATTTCTATTTCTCTTAAGTACTCTATTTGATCCATTGAATAAAATCCACTTCCACCAATCACTCCTAATCTTGATTTTTCAATTGGTAATAAATGTTCTTTATTCATTGTGAGGTAAATGACTTTTAATCATCTGGTACTAATTGGAGGGGGGCACTCAAATGTTTCTTTATTGAAGAAATGGTTAATGTTTCCGAAATTAATGCCAGAAATTCCTGTTTCAATTATATCTAGAGATTCCCATTTGGTTTATTCAGCGATATTCCCATCGGTGATTGCAAAATCAATCACTTTAGAAGATAGTCTAATTGATATAAAGTCTTTAGCAAAAAATGCAAAAGTATCTTTTATAGAAGAAGAAGTAAAGGATATTGATTTCAATTTAAAGAAAATTGTTTTAAGTAATAGACCTACAGTTAATTATTCGAAGTTGGTTCTTAATTATGGAAGTCAAACAATAATTCCAAAAGAATTTGAATCACTTGTTAAAAATCGAAATGCTTTTTCAATTAAACCTTTTTTAAGTGCTTATGACTCAATACTAAAAGAGGACATTCTTGATTCAGTTAATGAACTTCCATTTGTAATTGTTGGAAGTGGCCTTGCTGCAATTGAAGTATCATATGCTTTGAGAAAAAGATGGGCAGATAGACCTTTAAAACTATTATGTGATTCAAGAAAAATTAATAATACAATTCTAAAAAGTTTACGGAATTCCAATATTGATTTAGTTGAAAAACTTAATTTTGATTATGGAAAGATTCTTTTATGTACTGGAAATACATCTCCGTTATGGGCACAAAAAAAATTATTAGATTCGGATACTAATGGCAGAATAATCACAAATCAGAATTTGCAAATAAATAGTTTCTCTGGAATCTTTGCTGTAGGTGATTGCGCAGTTGTAGGTGCGGCAAAAAGACCAGCATCTGGAGTCTTTGCAGTAAAAGTAGTAAATACATTGGTCCAAAATCTAAAAAAAGATATAGAAGGAAGATCATTAAAAAAGTGGTTTCCTCAAAAGATCGGATTGCAAATAGTAAATATATTTCCTAGCCATTATCCAAAGGCTTTTGCTATTTATCGCAATTTTGTTTTCGGCCCCTCTTTTATTTTTTGGATTTTAAAGCATAAAATTGATCTCAACTTTATTAAAAAGTTCAGATCAAAAAAGCTAATTATGAAAAGTAGTGAAAAAAATATTTCATTTAATGATTGTAGAGGATGTGCAGCTAAAATCCCTCAGTTTGTTTTGAATAAATCATTAATAAATTCTAATTTAAATTCTTTTGCTTCATCACCTGAAGATTCAGTTGAGATATATCAAAATGATCAAGATATTATCTTGCAAAGTGTAGATGGATTTCCTGCTTTGGTAAGTGATCCTTGGCTTAATGCAAAAATTACTACTTTGCATGCCTGCTCAGATTTGTGGGCATGCGGAGCAAAACTTTCATCCGCGCAGGCTTTAATTGCATTACCAAAAGTTGAAAGGGAATTTCAGAGTTACCTCTTTTCTCAATCACTTCAAGGTATTAAATCAACAGTTGAGAATCATGGAGGTGAATTACTTGGAGGCCATACTTTCGAAGCAAGAAGTTTAGTAAATAAACCCTATTCATTAGGAATAGATATTTCTTTAACAGTTCAAGGTATTTTAAAAAATGGAGCAAAACCATGGCTTAAATCTGGAATGAATATTGGAGATATTCTTATGATGTCTAGACCTTTGGGCGTTGGGATTTACTTTGCCGGTCAAATGCAAAATATTAATATGCTAGGTAGTTCTTCTGAAGTAATTAATAATTTAGTAAGGAGTCAGCAATATTTGATTGATGAAATTTATTTTTTTCAAAATCAATTTAAAGAATTATTAGTCAATGCTGCGACTGACATTACGGGATATGGATTTATTGGACATCTTAAAGAAATGGTTGAATCATCGAATTTATATAGGAAAAGCAATAATCTTGAGCCACTAAAAGTTTTATTAGATTTATTTGCATTTAAAGCTTATCCTGGAGTATTTGATTTAATAAGAAAAGATGTTAAAAGTACTTTCTTTGAATCTAATAAAGAAATTTTTGACAAAATTTATAAATTAAATAGACAAAAAAGAATAATTAATTTTTTAAACGAAAATTCATTTGATCAAGAGACTTTTAACGAGAGAATATCATTATTATTAGATCCTCAAACATGCGGTCCCTTGTTGATTAGTTGCAATCGTAAATATGAAAATGTTCTAAAGGATAAATGGTACAAGGTTGGAGAGGTTGTAAAAATGTAATTAATTTCTATTTAATTTGTCAATTTCCAAATATCTTAATCTTTTGATTTCCTTTCCCATCTCCTTCCCTGGATCCCATCCTTCTTTTTTTAATGTTTCTCCATCTTTTTTTGATTTTATGAATTTGTAAATAAATAACCACCTGAACAATTTACGCCAGTATGGTCCTCCATCACAAATTAATAATTTGACTGTCTCATCATTAAGGTTTCTGTCCTCAATAAATTCTGTCCAACTTGATGGAGAAAAATGATTGAAATTTTTTTGGTTTGTATTTAATATCTTTTTGATATTTAAATAATCTTCTAATATTTTTATTTCACTATTATTTACCAAAAATCTTTGACATGCTTTTTCTAAATCTTCTGAATCTTTTAATAAGTAAAGCATATGATTTCCCTTTAACTTCTTAATCCAATTTAGTCCTCTTATAAACCTTTTATCGACTTTAATATTTTCATTTAAGATTGAGATAATTTCCCATTTATAGATTATCGAAATTACATTAGTCAAATTATCGTGTTTGCATATTTCAGCTAGTTCCATCCTTATTCGTATGCCTAGTGCAGGCGGGTAAATCATTTTCTGATGAGTTTCTGAACTTTTCCATGGCCATTGTCTAACTGTTTCTTGCGATTGTTTGAGGGAATTATTAGAAATATTGAAATCTAACCTTGAAGCATATTTTGCACATCTAATTAATCTACTTGGATCATCTGAAATACTATTACTGTGAAGTAAGTTCAATCTTTTACTTTTTATATCAGAAATTCCTCCATAAAGATCATAGATTTTTCTTGTCGAGACCTCGAAGGCTATTGAATTTATAGTGAAATCTCTCCTCTTCAGATCCTCCTCAATAGTACTTTTATTTATTGAGGGATTTAGGCCTGGAGCAGAATAAACTTCTTTTCTTGCAGAAGCAATATCAATTTTATAGTCATTAATATTAATTTCTACAGTGTTGTATAAATTAAATTCCTTGATTAAACATAAATCTACATTTACAATATTTTTTTTTATAAATTTTGCAAGAGAAATAGAGGATCCTTCAATGATAAGATCAATATCTACAGGTTTAGAAAACGATTTTTTGTGAAATTTACTAATTAATAAATCTCTTAAATAACCGCCAACAAAAGCTACTTTAGTATTGTTATTAGATTCTATGTATTTAGCAATTAGGTTATATAGATTAAATGGAGTTTTGATTAATTCCCCTTGGATGTAATCAGAGATATCGTTCATGTGTTTTAACTGACATAACGAATTGGAGCTAATCTAGGATCTAGAATTTTACTTCCTTTATCACCAAATTTTACTGCTAAAGATATTTTTTCCCCACTCCCAAAAATATGTATGATTTCACCTTTCCCAAACTTTGAGTGAATTAGCTTATCTCCAACTATCCAGCTTTTCCCTTTACTGGGACCTGAATATAATTTCCTTACTGCATTTATTGGTTTATTAACAAATTCATTTGGATTGTTTCGATCAACTCTAGTTAAACGATCAAGATGCCAATCTCTCCTAATTGAAGCACCACCAGTTTTTGGTAATTCGCCATCCATTAAATCTTCAGGTATTTCTGAAAGAAATATTGAAGGAACTGTTGCTTCACGCATTCCACCCCATAATCTTCTTTCTCTTGCATGACTTAAGAAAACTCTTTCTTTAGCTCTAGTAATACCTACGTAGCATAATCTTCTTTCCTCTTCAAGAAGTGAGGGAGTATCGATTGATCTATGGCTAGGGAAGAGACCTTGTTCTAGCCCAGTGATAAAAACATTTTGAAATTCTAAACCTTTACTATTATGCAGAGTCATGAGAGTTACAGAGTTGGGATTATTTTTCTTCGTATCATTATCAGTTGTTAAGGCTGCAGTAGAAAGAAATCCCTCTACATCTCCACTTTCTGTTTCTTCTTCATATTGAGTAGCTGCATTAATTAGTTCTTGTAAGTTATTTCTTCTATCTTCAGATTCTTCAGTCCCACTAGAGAGCAAGTCACTTAAATAACCACTTTTTTCTAATATAAGTTGAAGTAGTTGAGCGGGGCCTGAATTTTCTAGGTAACACAGTAGACCATTCATGACTTCAGTAAATTTATTAATTCCTTTTGATGATCGGCCTATTGTTTCTTCAAGACTTTGCTTATCATTAAGAACCTCCCATAATGGGATATTTAACCTATTAGATAGTTCATTAAGTTTTTGAATAGTAGTCTTACCAATCCCTCTTCTAGGAACATTTATGATTCGTAAAAGACTAACGTTATCTGAAGAATTAACCAGAACTTTCAAATATGCTATTGCATCTTTAATTTCTCTTCTATCGTAAAAACGCAATCCTCCAAAAATTGTATAAGGAATTCTCCACCTTACTAGAGATTCTTCTAATACTCTTGACTGAGCTCTGGTTCGATATAAAATTGCAAAATTTTTCCAAATTGGGTTTTGATTATAGTTATTGAGTGATTTTATTTTATTGGTAATTGCTTCTGCCTCGGAAATTTCATCATCACAGCTGAGTAACGTTAAAAGTTCACCTTTTTCTTTAGTAGCCTTTAAAACTTTGTCAATTCTTTCAGAGTTGTTTTCAATTAGTGAGTTTGCAGCATCAAGGATATTAGAAGATGACCTATAATTTTCTTCTAATTTAATTAAAGATGATTTTGTATCGTCGTTGATTGAAGTTTTAAAATCTTCTTGAAAACCAATTAAAATTCTGAAGTCAGCTGCTCTGAAACTATAAATACTTTGATCAGCATCCCCAACTACAAAAATTGACCGATCTTCCCAATTGAAGAATTTTTTTGGATCAGTATTTCCAGCCGTAATTAATTTTATAAGTTCATATTGTGTTTTATTTGTATCTTGATATTCGTCAACTAAAATATGTTTAAACCTTTTGTGCCAGTAATCTCTGACTATATCATTTTGCCTCAATAAGAAAACAGGCAAAAGTAGAAGATCATCAAAGTCTAAAGAATTATTTTTTGAGAGCGAAATTCTATATCTCTTGTAGGCTTCTGCAACTGTTTTATCAAAATTATTATCTGCTTTTTCTAAAAGATCATTAGAAGTTAAGCATTGATTTTTAGCATTACTTATTAATCTTTTAATCTTTTTGGGATCATATCTTTTTGGGTCAAGATTCATATCTTGACTGATAATTTCTTTTACTAATGTTTGAGAATCTGTTTCATCGTAAATTGAAAATTGCCTTGTCCATTTTAGGCCTTCTGGATCAGTATATTTTTCAATATCGTATCTCAGAAGTCTTGAAAATAAAGAATGGAAAGTACCGATCCAAAGGTTCTGAAGCCTCTCTTGGTGAATGTTTGTTCTTAATTGATTTTGATCAATTTCTTTGAGAGTTGTCCATGGCTGACCAAATTGATTTAAAGCTAATTCTTGGGCTAGAAGAACCTCTAATCTTGCTTTCATTTCTTTAGCAGCTTTGTTAGTGAAAGTGACAGCGAGAATGTTATAGGGATCTATAAAGTTACCCTCAATAAGGTTTGCAATTCTGTGAGTAAGAGCCTTAGTTTTTCCGCTACCCGCACCTGCTACAACTAATAGTGGTCCATAAACATGTTTTACTGCTTGAAGTTGTTGATTGTTTAGGGACTTAAAAAGGAAATTGTTGGTTTGAGGCACTTTTGGAAAGGTTTTTCAAAAATCAGACTTTAATATGAGATTCAGATTCACTTTCTAGATCTTCTAACGCTTTTTTTAAATTTATAAGTTCATTATTGTTATTAATTATTTCTTCAAATTTATTTTGAGGCATCTTTAATTTCATACTTCTTTCTAGAATTTCTTTTTCTAATCTCTTTTTATATGAGGAAATAAGTTTCTTTGATAATTTTAAATCTTTTTGATGCAAAACTTTATTAAAAATATATTCTTATATTAGCGGAAAAAAAAATTTTTATTTGAATTATTTCGACTATCACTTTGGAATGAAGTTATTAATTAAGAAGCGTTGCGTTAAGTTCGAAATTGTATTGTTTTTACTAGCTTTGTATTAGTCTTAAGATCGATCTATAAATTTTACTTCAGGAATGTCAGTTTCAAAGAAAAATCAAATAATGTCCGCTGATAAGAAATTAAATGATTTAAGCAATATAAAAGAATTTATTAATAGTGCAAACTCAAGATTAGATGCAATAACTTCCATAACAAGTAATTCTCACGCAATTGCAGCAGACGCTGTAACAGCAATGATTTGTGAAAATCAAGATTCAGTTAATTCAAAAATAGCTTTAAATACAACTAATAAGATGTCCGTTTGTTTAAGAGATGGAGAAATAATCCTAAGGATTGTTGCTTATCTTTTAATTTCTAATGACGAATCAGTTTTAGAAAAAAGTTGTTTAAAAGATCTTAAAAATACTTATCTTGCTCTTGGGGTCCCTTTAAGAAATGCAAGAAGGGTTGTTGAATTAATGCGAGATGCAACAATCTCTGATTTAAATTCAACAGTTAATAATATGCAAGGAAACAAAGGCTTTCTTCCTAAATTAGTATCTGAAACAAAGTTTCAATTTGAAAGGATAATTAATCTTTTAAACTAGCTAAATTCCTTATCTCTGAAGTATGTGACGTCTGTATTACTGAGTTATTTTCCTTATTTCTAATAGTAGAAAATCTGGATCTTATGTGAGTGGATAAAAAGGAAATTTTTTCTTCGGAAATTTTTGATTTGTAAATAGTTTTAATGTGTAAATTATTTTGTTCATCAAAAAAATAATTGGATGATGAAATAAAGGATTCTGTATAACCTTTATTTCGTAAAACAATTCCTGAATTCTCATCCTTTGGTAAAAATATCAAAATAGTTTCATCTACCTCACTTATATTATCTTCTTCCCAATCACTAAAAGCTTGCCATTTTATAGAAATGGCGATGCTCTCTGAGTTCAAACTTAATTTGTAATTTTTAAAAATTTCAATAACTTTTTTATTTTTTGAGTTGATTTTTTCAATGTATATTTTACTAGTTGAGTTTTCAAATTCCTGAAAAGCTAAAGTATGAGTACTTCGTATAGATTTCCACTCTCCTATACTTTTACGAATGAATTGATTAATTGTTGTTAGATTCTTCGTCAAGTTTATCTTCTACGGAATGATTTTCTGCTTTTTGAATCATTCTCACCATTGAATCAACCATTAATCTTTTAGCAGATGTTACTTTTAATCCAGAGGGAGTGGTTGATATTTGTTCTCCAGGGCGATCATGTGAAGTTGGTCTAAATGGAGTCATCTAATGTCTTTAAAAATTAATCGACTTATATTCTTGCATGAATTCTTATTTATAAAGTTGTTGTTTGCAAAAATGTCATATCTCTCTTCTTTGATTACTCAATGTTTAACTATTCTTTATTTAGGCATTTTATTTTTTGCTAATCCTGAAATAGTAGCTAATGCGAACATTCCTAAAAGAGCTAATCCTAGAAATAATCCTGCTCCCTGACTAACACCAGCACCTACAGCTACTAGTATGGAATCACTAATTAAGAGACTTATTAATAATGCTGGAGTGAATATTTTCCAGCGTGTTCCTCCAATACCAATTGCGTAGCTTAGAAAATCAAAAAGACCAGTCATTAGTAGACCTGTCATGAGAAAGAAATTTTCTTCTAGTTGGTTTTGATTAAAACTTTCAATTTTTTTCATCGCTTTTGGACCTACTAAATTCCTCACAGGGACTCGCCCATAATTTCTTGCAATAAAGAAGGCAGCTTGGCAAAAAACGATATCAGAAAAAATTATTGTCATGTAACCTTTTTGAAATCCTAATAATGAACCGGCCAGCAGAGAATAAGCTGAACTTGGAAGAGCTGGTAAAATAATACTTATTCCTCTTAGTACGAAAATTCCAAAGGGTGCCCAAATTCCCATACTTTCTATTTTGTTCCTAAGGGGTTCAATTCCAAAATTTTGGATTAAATAAATCAATACAACAAATATTGCGATAAAAAAAACTACTGAGAGAAATTTCTGTATTTTATTCATTATTTTCAATTAAATTTATTTGAAGTAAATTATCAATTTAATATTTGATTCTATCTATAATAGAAATACTAAACAATAAAAATTTTTACAAATTTTTAATCTTATATTTAACCTCGATAAAAGATTTTTGTATTTCGGAAGTATTCATGCTTGATTCTAGGAATAAAGTTAATTCTATATATATTAGAAATAGCATTGGCTTAGTCCTTTCGATAATCGTTTCCATGAGTATTGCAATAAAACAATCAAATGCTTTGCCTCATGAATGGGTTGGAGTCCCTAAAAGTGAATATGGAGAGCAATTATGGGATAAACAAAGTATTAAAAGAAATGAGGATGGCTCTGTGAGAGTATTGAGTAAATTTATTCCCAAAACAAAAAGTGAAATTACTAAGGATATTCTCTATACAATGGATATAAATTGCTTTGAAAAATCATTTAGAGATGTTGATGTCTCTATAGATGAAGTCAATGGTAATTTCAATGATTTAGCTGATTGGCAAGATCCAAATGGAGATAAACTAATTTTGGGTGTTATTGGTCAAGTCTGCAGAGTTGAAAACTAAAAAATTTTCAATTATAAAAATTAAATTATGAAAAATTCACGAACCCACTATCCCTTGAAAGTATAAAACCCTGTCATAGACAGGGTTTTAAAGGTGCCAGGACCCAGATTTGAACTGGGGACACGGCGATTTTCAGTCGCCTGCTCTACCAACTGAGCTATCCCGGCTCTAACCTATACACTCTAAATTAAGATGTGTAGTTTGTGAAACCCTTTTCATTAAAAATTTTATATCTTTATCAAATATCCAAAAATTTTTACCTTGAATTAATCGCTAATAATGCAGTACCAAAAGAAGTGGTTTTGTTGCATGAAACTATTGGTATATTAATAATTTTTTCTCTTATTTTTCTCCACTGAGGGTTTTTTGAACCTCCACCAATAGTAATAATTTTTTTTGGAAGTGAACCTGTTAATTCGCCTAGTTTTTCCCATCCTTTCAATTCGATTTTGGCTAGCCCCTCGAATAATGCATGTAAATAAAGTGAGTCGCTTACTGGCCTTGGACTAAGTATCGGCTCTAAATTAGAATTATTAACAGGAAATCTCTCTCCTTTACTATTAAGAGGTAAGAGATTTAAAGAAGTGTTTTTCGATGGATTTATTTGTCGACTGAGTTCCTTTATTTCTAAATCAGAAAAGAACTTAGATAAGATACCGCATCCTGCATTTGAAGCTCCTCCACATATCCATTTGCCGTTTACTATGTGGTTTGTAATTCCTTGTTTTTTTATAGGATTATCAATAATTTTTTTAACCACAATTGTTGTTCCTAAAACTGTGAGACCATCTTCTTTCCCTAATCCTGCAGCTATTAAACTTGCATTCGAGTCAGTGGTGCCTGAGATCAATATTAATTTCTTATTCAAGTTAAATCTCTCTGCTAAATCAATATTCACTTGTCCAATAATTTTTCCACTTTTTACTATATGAGGTAGGCATTTTTGCCATGAAGTATTGAGATAGCTTTTTGGCCATGATTCTTTTTTTAGATCCCAACCAAGTTTTAGATTATTACCTTCTTCCCCATGAGTCCAATCTTTTAAAAACCAACCAGTAATCCAATCAGATTGATGCCGTAAAAGTATATTTGTCCCATATTTATCTATTAGTTTTAAAGCTTTAGCAAGACTGCTGTATGGAGTTCGAAGATGATCTTCTTCAGAAGTTAAGGATTCAAGAAGGATCTTATTTTCATTACATGCTTGGTCATAAGCTATTGCTTCTCCTATAGGGTCTCCTTGCAAATTTGAGGCTGTTAAAGTTCCTGACGTACCGGAGATAGCTAATCTATCAAGGTTAATTTTTATCTCAATAGGTAAACTAACTAAGAGATTCTCACAAGAATTTATCCAAGAATTTGGATTTATAAAGCTGTATAAATAGGGTACTGAGTTTGAATATACTAATTTCTTTTGAAGATTAATTATTGATATTCTCGCACCACTGGTTCCAAAATCTAACCCTCCATAAAACTTATCAGGCATGGAAAAAAGATTTTAAAAAAAGATTTTTGAAGCCTCTGCTAATTGAGTTGCTTTTTCTTCTACATTTTCCCAAGGCAGCGCAAGATCTCTTCTGCCAAAATGCCCATAGGATGCGGTCTTTCTAAAAAAATTACCTCCCATTTTTTTGGGTAGATTTCTTAAATTAAATTCTTTTATTATTGCTGCGGGCCTTAAATCAAAGTGCTCTTTAATTAGCTCAGTTAAATTAGCTTGTGAAATAACACCTGTATCAAAAGTGTCCACGAGAATAGAAATTGGTTTTGCCACTCCAATTGCATAACTTAATTGTACTTCTGCTTTTTTTGCCAACTTTGCCTTAACAATGCTTTTAGCTACATAACGTGCTGCATAAGCGGCTGATCTATCTACTTTTGTGGGGTCTTTACCAGAAAATGCTCCTCCTCCGTGTCTTGCATATCCACCATAAGTATCTACAATAATTTTTCTGCCAGTGAGACCCGCATCTCCTTGAGGCCCCCCTACGACAAATTTTCCAGTTGGGTTTACTAGAAATCTTGTTTCGCTAATGTTTGGTTTGATTTCTAAATCTTCAGTAGCAGGAATTACAACATGCTTCCATAAATCTTCTTTTATTCTTTGACGAATTTCTTCTTCATTTGTTACCCCATCAATCTCAGGATTATGTTGAGTTGAAATTAAAATCGTATTAATAGAGACTGGTAGCCCTTTTTCGTAATCAATGCTTACTTGAGTTTTACCATCAGGGAGTAGATAATTAAGGATTTTTTCATGCCTTACTTTGGCAAGTTGAATGGCTAATCTATGAGCTAAGCTTATCGGTAAGGGCATTAATTCAGGCGTCTCATCGCATGCATAGCCGAACATTATGCCTTGGTCACCAGCTCCAGTATTCTCTTCCAAATCATCGTTAACATCATCTGCGTCGTTTACTCCTTGTGAAATATCTGGTGATTGCTCATCGAGTGCTACTAAAACAGCACAACTATTTGCGTCAAAACCACCTGCTCTATAGCCTTCATATCCAATTTCTCTAATTATATTTCTAACAAGTTTTATGTAATCGATTTTTGCTTTTGAAGTTATTTCTCCAGTAAGTAAACAAAGTCCCGTATTAACAACAGTTTCGCATGCAACTCGGCTTTCTGGATCTTCTGTTAATAAAGCATCTAAAACAGCGTCACTAATTTGATCACATATTTTGTCAGGATGACCTTCAGTTACGGATTCTGACGTGAAAATGAAATTACTCATATAACAATAATTTTAAAATTAGACTTTATCCTAAATGAGACTATCGTTACAAATCAATTATTGTAAATTAAAAAATATTTGTACAAAAATAATGAGGCTCAACTTCCGATATTCGTGCACAAAATAAATAAGTAAACTTATACTGTTTCAGCTGAAGTTGTGGGGATCTCCTCATTATCGTCAGTTTGTTCAAATAACATTTGTTTGTATTTCGCAGCCATTTCTTCAGCTTTACTAAAAACTTTTTGCGGGTCAGTTAACATATCGCCTGGTTCAGGTTCAAGTGCTTTAGTGGATAATGAAATTCGCCCTCTTTCAGAATCAAGGTCAATTATCATGACCTTCATTTGGTCGCTCACATTTAAAACATTATGAGGAGTCTCAATATGTTCATGACTAATTTCAGAAATGTGTAATAGGCCACTAACTCCACCAATATCAATAAAGGCTCCATAAGGTTTAATACCTTTTACAGAACCAACAACAACTTCGCCTACCTCAAGTCGGTTCATTTTTTTCTCGACCAAGGCTCTTCTATGACTTAATACTAATCTATTTCTCTCTTCATCAACTTCAAGAAATTTTAAAGGTAAATATTCACCTTCTAAGTCATCTTTAATTTTTCGAGCACTTATATGAGAGCCCGGGATAAAACCTCTCAAGCCTTCTACTCTTACGAGAGCTCCACCTCTATTTGTAGCAAAAACTTCAGAATATATAGTTGCATCTTCTTTTTGGAGTTGTCTTACCCTTTCCCATGCTCTTTGATATTCAATTCTTCTAATGGAGAGGGCTAATTGGCCATCTTCATTTTCTTCACTCATTATGAAAAATTCTCTAATTTCTGAAGGTTGTAAAACATCATTAAGTCCTTCAACTCTATTTATTGAAACCTCCTGAACAGGCATAAAAGCAGCTGTTTTTGCTCCGATATCTATCATTGCCCCTTTGGGCTCTAGAGCAAAAACGGTACCTTTAACTAGATCTCCAGGTTTGAAATTATAGTCATACTTACCCAAAAGTGATGCAAATTCTTCTTGTGTAAATCCTGCGTTATCCAAATCTGTATTTGCTCTGCTAGAGGAGGAATCTGCTGAAGGTATATCGCTCTTCTCGAATGATAAATCTTCCTCATTTTGAGAGGTTGAATCATTATCTAACTCAGTCGAATTTTTTATTTCTTGATCCTCAGAAAGTTCTTTAATGGTTTGGGAAGAATTTTCGTTCATTTGTTGTATCGCAGACTACCTAAGGTAGTTAGAAAGGATTGCTACTAGCCTGCAAACCAATAGCAAAAGTATTTGTGTTATGTATTCTACACTTTAAGATGCTTAATTTTATAAAATTGAAGCTAATTGGTTTTTTGAACTTCCCTTTAGAGATTCAAGAGTAGAAATAAAATCTTTTACCCCATTAAATTTTCTGTAAACTGATGCGTATCTTATATAGGCGACTTCGTTTTCTTTCCTAAGTTTTTTAAGTATTAATTCTCCGATTTGTGAAGATTTAATATCTTTATTAGAATCTTGAACGATTTGAGATTCAATTGCATCTACGAAATTAATAATTGCTTCACTACTGAAGTTAGTCTTTTCGCATGCTCTTGATATGCCAGTAAATAATTTTTGTTTATCAAATAATTCTCTTCCACCGTCTTTCTTTATAATTGAAACCGGCATTGTTTCCACTCTTTCATAAGTTGTAAATCTAAAGCTGCAATTTAAGCACTCTCTTCTTCTTCGAACACTTTTACCACTATCAGCAGATCTAGATTCCAAAACTCTGCTATCTGTGTTTTGACAGGTTGGACACTGCATGTGGTGAAATACGTTGCACTTTAACTCTAATAGTAGAGTAATATTCTAATTATGAAAAGTAAAAAAAACCTCTTGTTAAAGAGGTTTTTTTTTCTGAGTTCATTTTCTGTCGAATTTAGGTGGATCTCTAAAGGCGACAGCAAAGAATAAGGTAACAACTGCGAGAGTTAGAATAAGAACGTAAGCGAATGCTTCCATAAGATTAAGTAAATAAGTTTAGTTTAAACCCTTCCTGGGATTCTTCTTGTGGTTTCGTCACCAAGTTTCTTGAATAAACCAAATTCAACTTGGTCTCCAATCTCAGCATCAATACCAGCAAAGGAATTTCTGTAGAGAGTTCTTGAAGCATGCCACCAATGGCCAAACAAGAATAGCAATCCGAAACATAAATGTGCATATGTAAACCACGCTCTTGGTGAGCTTCGGAATACACCGTCAGATTTATACGTCTCTCTGTCAAACTTGAATGCTTCTCCAAGTTGAGCCTTTCTAGCTAATCTTTTCACTACTGCAGGATCTGTAAATGTTTGTCCATCTAGGTCTCCGCCATAGATAGTTGCAGTAATACCAGTCTGTTCAAATGAATACTTTGCTTCAGCTCTTCTAAATGGGATATCTGCTCTTACATTACCTTCTTTGTCTTCAAGAATGACAGGGAAGTTTTCAAAGAAATTAGGAATTCTTCTAACTTCTAATTCGTTACCTTCCTTATCTTGGAAAGCAATGTGACCTTGCCAACCAGTTGGTAAACCATCACCATTAACAAGAGCTCCAACTCTGAATAGTCCCCCTTTAGCTGGACTATTACCTACATAATCGTAGAAGGCTAATTTTTCTGGAATCGATGCATATGCCTCTGATTTAGTGGCACCATCATCAATAGCAGCTTGTACTCTTCTATTAATTTCAGTTTTGAAATAGCCTGAATCCCATTGATATCTAGTAGGACCAAAAAGCTCTATTGGGGTGGTTGCTGAACCGTACCACATTGTTCCGGAAACAACGAAAGAGACAAATAGTACAGCAGCTAAAGCACTAGCAAGAACTCCTTCGAGACTTCCAAGTTTTAATGCTCTGTAAAGTCTTTCTCCAGGCCTGTTGGTAATGTGAAAAATACCTCCAATAATACCCATAAGTCCTGCTGCAATATGATTAGCTACGATACCTCCAGGATTAAAAGGATTGAATCCTTCAACTCCCCATGAAGGTGCTACAGGTTCTACATGACCACTTAAACCATAGGGATCAGAAACCCAAATCCCCACGTTTGCGCAATGAAAAGCTCCAAAACCAAAACATGTAAGTCCTGCTAAAAGAAGGTGAATTCCAAAAATTCTTGGTAAATCAAGAGCAGGCTCACCAGTTCTTGAATCTTCCCATAAATCTAGGTCCCAATATGTCCAGTGCCAAATAGATGCCAACATCAATAGGCCACTAAATACTATGTGTGCTGCCGCAACCCCTTCGAAACTCCAGAATCCAGGATCAACTCCAGTAGCACCCGTAATATCCCATCCATTCCAACTACTTGTGATACCCAGTCTTGCCATGAAAGGCATAACGTACATCCCCTGTCTCCACATTGGATTGAGAACAGCATCAGAAGGATCAAAAATGGCTAATTCATAAAGAGCCATTGAACCGGCCCAGCCGGCTAATAATGCAGTATGCATAAGATGCACAGCAAGTAGTCGACCTGGGTCATTAATAACTACTGTGTGAACTCGATACCAAGGCAATCCCATCGGTTAATTTCTAGTAACTATGCTGAGTAAACAGCTAAACATCATGATAGTAAGGGTTTTTTAGTCTTTGAGGGATTTTTGTAAATAAATTTATTTTCATGCAAAAATTGGGCAAATCCATTACTAGAACTGAGTTTACAAGAAATTTTTAGCTAAAAACTGTTAATATTTTGGTCACAATTCTCAAAGTAAAACGCCAAAATAAGAAAAATAACTAAAAAAATGGCAACTATCAGATTTATCCGTGAGGACTTAGAGGTTCAATGTAATCCTGGTGAAAATTTAAGGGAATTGGTAATGAAAGAAAACTTACAACTTTATGGCTTAAAAGGTATTTTGGGAAATTGTGGAGGAGCAGGACAATGTAGTACTTGCTTTATTTCAGTTGAAGGTGGAAACAAAAATTCTTTGAGTCCTCTTACATCTGTTGAAGAAGAAAAACTAAAAAATAGACCAGAAAATTGGCGCCTTGCATGTCAAACATTAATAAAATCATCCTCCGTAATTTTAACAAAACCACAATCTCCCCCCTCAAATTTGGAAGAATTAAAAAAAATTAGTGAAAATAAAAAATTACCGCGATAAATTGTTTAAGACTGTTAATCAGTTTATAAAATTTGTTTATTTTTCCACTTTATTCCAAGTTATATGTCTATAGTCTTAATACCTAATATAGAACTACCAATTAAATGGAAACAACTAACTTTGGATTCGTAGCTAGTCTTTTATTTGTAGGGGTGCCAACAATATTCCTGATTGGTTTATTTATTTCTACACAAGATGGAGAAAAATCAAGCTTCTACTCTGACTCTAGTAAAGGTAGGCTTGGACCAAAACGCTAAAACTTTAATAAATGCTTTGCATTTCTGTAGAAGAATTTTTATTTTGGAAAAAAAAGCAACTTTCTAAAGGAGGGGATCAACCATCTTTTGCTGTTTTACTTGATTGTATAGGCGGTGTATCGTCTAGTTATCTAAACTTGAAAACTATAAATCCTAAGGAAGACATACATTTAAAAAAAAATTTAGAATTTTTAGAATCTGTTTGGGATGATCATTTACTAAAATCTTGCCCTATTCAATATCTTTGTGGAATAACTTTTTGGAGAGACTTAAAATTAAAAGTTACAAACAAAGTACTCATTCCTAGACCAGAAACAGAGCTCATAGTTGATATCGTCTTCAATATATTTCGAAAGAAATCAGAAAAATTATTTTTTGCTGAATTAGGAACTGGATCAGGTGCAATTAGTATTGCGTTGGCGTTGGCTTATCCATTTAGCGAAGGAGTGGCAACTGATATAGATCAAGATGCATTAGAAATCGCCAATCAAAATTTTATAAATTCTTCTAAACAAACAAATTTGAAATTTTTTTGTGGAAATTGGTGGTCACCTCTTGAAAGTTTTAAAGGAAAATTAGACCTCGCTATTTCAAACCCGCCATATATTCCTAGAGATACTTATGAAAAATTACCCAAAGAAGTTAAGAATTTCGAACCTAAAGTCGCTTTACTAGGTGGAGAAGATGGTTTAAGACATATTAGGGAAATAATACATAAAGCACCATTATTCTTAAAAGAGAATGGTTGGTTAATTTTAGAGAATCATTTTGATCAAAGTGAAAAGGTAAAACAACTACTTATTAAAAATAAATTTACATCAATAGAAATTGTGAAAGATCTTTCAGGTATTGGTAGGTTTACGATTGGAAGATATAAATAAATTATTATAGGTTCTTAATCTAAATGAATTTAGTAGACTGCAAAACTGCTTGTAGGACCCTTAAAAGTGGTTTGCCTATAATTTTCCCAACAGACACTTTACCTGCAATTGGGTGCTTACCAAAATTTTCAAATATTATTTATGAGTTTAAAAAAAGAGATAGAAACAAACCCTTAATTCTTATGGGATCAGAACATAAACATTTAGTTGATTATGTTCACGAATCAGCAAAAGAAGATTACGAAAATTTAGCCTCAAAATATTGGCCTGGAGCTCTAACAATTGTTATTCCTGCTTCAGCAAAGCAGGCTGCATACCTTACCAGTAATGATCAGACTATTGGGTTGAGAATTCCAAATTCAAATATCGCACAATCTCTTTTGAGAGAAACAGGCCCATTGTTAACTTCAAGTGCAAATATTTCAGGTTTTAAAGGATCAAGTACAGCTGAAGGTATCGCTCTAGAATTCCCTTCTATAAAAATTTTGGGTCCCATCCCTTGGGGGAAAAGTAGTGGAAAAGCTAGTACTATTATATTTTGGAAGAACAGTGGAAATTGGCAACTGATTAGAGAGGGAGAAGTAATAGTAAGGGAATTGTATTAATGTTTTTATTATTATTTTTTGTTTTATTAATTCAATTTTTTACTTATTGGATATTTGAACCCCTTGCATCTTTTTTAGAGTATGTTCTGGAAATAAGATTTTTTCCTATTCTTGCACTGATAGGTTTAGTCTTTTTATTTTCAGCAAAGAATATTGAACAGAATTAAATAAATCAAAATGCCGGCTAACAGATTTGAACTGATGACCTTCGCTTTACAAAAGCGCTGCTCTACCGCTGAGCTAAGCCGGCAATCTCTTCATCTTACAATTAGGGAGGGTCAATTATCAGTATTTTTTTAGCTTTTTTTTAAATTTATTACTTTTTGATATCTTTGTTAGCTTTACCAGTTTTATCAGTTTTTTTAAATTTTATTTCTCCTGAAATAGTTCTTTTGATTGGCAAATTGGCAACTAGTGCAGTCATCCTATCCTCAGTCTCCAAACTTACTGCCACCTCCTCAAAATCAATTTCAACATATTTAGCAACAACATCAAGGATTTCTTTCCTCATTTTATCTAAAAGATCAGTTGTTAAGGAACTCATATCAACTCTGTCATGAGCAAGTACAAGTTGTAACCTTTCTCTAGCTGTATTAGCACTAGACGTTTCTCTGCCTAGTAATTTATTTATAAGATCTCTGAGAGTCATCATTTTAAAAAACCTTTGTTTGCATTAATCTCATGAATTTATCTTTAAGACTTTTGCCTTCTTTTTTGAGATCGATAATTGGTACATCTTTATTTGTAAGTCTTTGAGAAACATTCAAATAACATTTTTTTGCGGGAGATCTACCATCTGAGAGTGTCAGTGGCTCTCCTCTATTTGTACTTATTATTACCTGTTCATCTTCTAAAACAATCCCTAATAAAGGCAAAGAAAGGATCCCTTGAACATCTTCGATGGATAACATTTCCTGACTAGCCATCATGTTAGGGCGAACTCTATTGATTACAAGTTGAATAGGCTCAATATCTGAAGTATTAAGAATCCCTATTACTCTATCTGCATCCCGCACTGCCGATAACTCCGGGTTCGTTACAACAATAGCTTCTTTACAGGCTGCAAGAGCATTTTTAAAGCCATCTTCTACACCAGCAGGACAATCTACTAGGACAAAATCAAATTTCTCGCTAAGTAGCTCACTAATTTTTTTCATATCTTCGGGTTTCATCCAATCCAACATCCTTGGATCTCCAGCAGGTAGAAGAGCAAGATTAGGTTCCTTTTTATGTCTAACCAATGCTTGGTCAAGACGACAATTTTTGTCTAGAACATCTTGAGCCGTATAAATGATGCGATTTTCTAATCCTAGAAGAAGATCTAAATTTCTTAAGCCAAAATCAGCATCTAATACAGCAGTTGTTGCTCCGCTATTAGCAAGTGCTATACCTAGGTTTGCAGTTAAAGTTGTTTTGCCAACTCCTCCTTTACCTGAACAAATTAATATTGTGCGAGTATTCTTCCCCACGATTTTTAAGATTTTACAAATAATAAAGCCACTTGCAGAAAGTTAAATATTTTAAAGATTAAGTAATTCTTAAATTTATCTATTTTGAATTAATTTATTGCAAATTATTGATTAATTTTTATTTTCGATTGCGTGTGGTTTGATAATTATCGTTTGTTTATCTATTACCGCAATTTCTGGATAATAATTTTTGGGTTTATCCTTTGGTCCTATAGCTATCACATCTGCAATTCTCAACTGTAAAGGGTTTAGATAAAGTGATGCGATAGATGCATTTTTATTTCCACTTTTACCTGCGAATGCGATCCCTAGTAATTTGCCCCAAACATAAATATTTTTCTTAGCGGAAACTATTGCTCCTGGATTAACGTCTCCAATAATGCATAGGTTTCCATTTGAAGATATTCTTTCACCTGATCGTACTGTTCCTTTGTGAAGAATATCGTCTTTCTTTTTTGAATTTAACGATAGTAACTTTTTTTTAATCTCTTGCTCTTTAATAAAAACTGAATTAATTTTTAAAGACTTCCCACTTAATACTGTATTTCTATTATTTGAGTAAATGTGCAAAGAACAAACATTAATTTTGTTAAGGTGGGTTTTTAATTTTGCTAATTGATGAGAACTTATTGACTCGCTGACGGCAAAAATTTTTGCTTCTAAAGGTTCCTTGATGGAAGCAAACATTTTGAAAGTTTCATGGATACTATCTAAATCTAATAAAGAAAAAATCTCTAAATATTCACTTTTTGTATTTTTTAAAACGATTTCCATTGAATTAAATCTAGGAATTGTTTTTTATTAATGAAATTTCATTTTTGATTTCATTTTTGATCATATCTGGATAAATAATAAATGAGCTTTCTTCAGATCTCATTAAAGTTTTTATTAATGCAGAACTATTTTCTAATGCGCTTTGATGAGTGCCGTCCCATATTTTTAACGCATTATTAGATTCAAAACCTTTAAAAGACTTTTCCTTAATCCCACAAAATATTTCTGAATCATAACCATTTTTTTCACATAATTTTGTGGCAAATGCAAGGATTTTTAATCTATTCATCTTACTCAAAAAACTTATGTCTGATGCCTTTAATAGATCTCTGTCAATAAACATTTTGCATAGTGTAGAAAGTGGCTCAAAAGATTCATCTTTCCATCTAATCAAATGATAATAAAAAGTTATATCATCATTTCTTATGAAATCATCAAAATTAACCTTTGAAGGTGAAAAAATCCACTTATATAGAGAATTGTCTAACCAAATATTCTTTTTATAATTATGTTTTATTGTGTGTAATATTTTTTCTAGGATCCATGTTGATATTTCATTTATCTTGTGATTGTAGATAGTTCTATACATCAAGTTTCTTAGAACAAGGAAATGCTCAATAGCGATCACTCCTTTTGGTTTGATTCCAATATTCCCATCAGGTGAAAAGGTAAGAGCCGAAATTATTCTCTCTAAATCTACTAAACCGTAATTAGTACCTGTGTTGTAACTATCGCGTAAAAGATAATCGAGACGATCGCAATCAATCTCACTACTTATTAATGTTTTTAAAGGTTTTGAAAATAGTTGTTTTGATTGAAATAATTCACAAATTTTTCTGGGTAAATCCTTGTCATACTTTTTGAGAATTGAATTTATTGGAGAATAATTTGTTACTAATTTTTCAGACCATTGTTCGTGATCATGCTCAAATATTGTTTCGCTGGTATGGCTTAAAGGTCCATGACCTAAATCATGTAGTAGAGCTGCTCCATAAAGAACAAATTTATTTTCACAAAATGAAGATTTACTTTCAATTAATCTCTTAAAAATTTTTCTAGCTATACAAAAAACACCAATTGAATGTGTAAATCTACTCGATTCTGCTCCATGAAAAAGTAATGATGCCGCTCCAAGTTGTTTTATTCTTCTTAGTCTTTGAAAAGCGACTGTATCAATTAATTCCATAATCATTAATTCTTCTGGCTTTCCTGCATCAAATACTATTTCTTTATGAATTGGGTCATGAAAACTTCTTTTAATACTCATATTTTTAAGATTTTTTATTTTCAATCTTTAGCCATTTAAAGATTTAATTTCTTCATTGTTTAATTCATTTGTTTGAACTGTAACTTCGTCTTTTTCTAGAAGCGACCCTAAAAATAATTCCGCATTCTTCACCCATTTATCGTCAGTACTTCCAAAATCACTTGCATCCGGTAGATCAAGTAATTTGTCAGGTGTTATACCTTGACCTTGAATATTATTACCATCTGGTGTTAAGTAACTAGCCACTGTTATAGCAATACCACTATCTTCTCCCAAACTTTTTAAGGATTGAATTAAACCTTTACCATAAGTTTGTTCTCCCATAAGAATTGACCTCTCATTATCTTGTAAAGAACCAGCAAGTATTTCACTGGCACTTGCAGTGCCTTTATTTACTAAAGTCACCATTGGTCCATCAAAAGATGTCTCTTTTAGAGAAATAATTGCATCTTTGATTCCATTTCTATCTTTTGTCTCGACTACGGGTTTCTCACTCAATAATGAGTCTGCAACTGCAATACCTGAGCTTACTAGTCCCCCTGAATTATTTCTAAGATCCAAGATTAAGCCTTCAACTTCTTTCTCTTTTAACTCTTGAAGAGCCTCTTCAACTTTTTTGGGCACGCTTTCGCTAAATTGAGTTATCCTCAAATATCCTATTGTGTGAGAATCATCTCTTAATCTTTTTGTTCTAACTGGTCTGAGATCTACTGATCTCCTCTCTAAATCGACTTCTCTAATTTCTCCTGATTCCGTAGATAATTCAACTAAAACTTTTGTCCCTGATTCACCTCTTAACTTAGAGGCGGTACTTGCAAGCCCTAATTTTTCTGATGAGATTCCATCCACTGTCTCGATAATGTCCCCGCTTACTATTCCAGCTTCTTCAGCTGGCGACCCTCCAAGAGTAGAAATAACTTTAACTTTATTGTTATCATCTTCACCTAATTGAAGCCCAACACCATTAATTTCACTCCCAAAATTACTTGATTTCAGCAGCTCATAATCTTTGGGGCGTAAAACTCTCGTGTAGGGATCGTCTAGAGGTCTTAACATGTCTTCAATTGCGGAATAAGCCTCTTCACTTGTTTCAATTTGTTTCTGTAACGTTTTTTGTCTAATTCTTTTCCATTGGATTTCATCAAACTTTTCTGGATCATAAAAACCTTCGTTTACCAAGGTCCAAGCGTCAAGTACTAATTGCCTGCTATCACTGAGAGCATCCACTCTTTCAATCAACAAAAGATTGATAGAAAAAACGATGATCATTGAGGCAGTGATCACAGTTTTGAATGTTAAAAGTTTGTTAAAAGATGAATTCATTGGGTTAAGTGTTAACACCAAGTATAAGAATTTTAAGTAAGCTCTTTATATCAAAGCTAATTTTTTTTTGGATGGCGAATTCTTCATCTGTTTATGACTGGTTTCAAGAAAGGCTTGAAATCCAAGACATAACTGACGACGTAACTTCCAAGTACGTACCCCCTCACGTAAATATTTTTTATTGTTTAGGAGGCATAACTTTAGTATGCTTCTTAATTCAATTTGCAACAGGTTTTGCAATGACTTTTTACTATAAGCCTACTGTTACTCAAGCTTATAGTTCAGTCAGTTATTTAATGACCGATGTAAGTTTTGGATGGTTAATAAGATCTGTGCATAGATGGAGCGCATCAATGATGGTTTTGATGTTAATCCTTCATGTCTTTAGGGTTTATCTTACCGGAGGATTTAAAAGACCAAGAGAATTAACTTGGGTTACAGGAGTTGTAATGGCAGTCATAACTGTCGCTTTTGGAGTAACAGGATACTCCCTACCTTGGGATCAGGTAGGTTATTGGGCAGTTAAGATTGTTTCTGGTGTTCCTGCTGCAATACCAGTAATCGGAGACTTTATGGTTGAGCTACTTAGAGGTGGAGAAAGTGTTGGGCAATCCACTTTAACAAGATTTTACAGTCTTCATACTTTTGTATTGCCATGGTCATTAGCAGTTTTCATGTTGATGCACTTTTTAATGATTCGTAAACAGGGTATTTCAGGTCCTTTATAAACTCTTATACTAAAACCATTATTAGTTTTTCCATATGTCTACGTTAAAAAAACCAGATCTGTCTGATCCAAAATTGAGAGCAAAGTTAGCTAAAGGTATGGGCCATAATTATTACGGTGAACCAGCTTGGCCAAATGACTTACTATATATCTTCCCTGTTGTTATCTTAGGAACTATTGCCTGTGTAGTTGGATTAGCAGTTCTTGATCCTGCAATGTTGGGAGACAAAGCCAATCCCTTCGCAACACCTCTTGAAATACTTCCTGAATGGTACCTTTACCCAGTTTTTCAAATACTTAGAGTTGTTCCTAATAAACTTTTGGGTATTGCACTTCAAACATTAATCCCACTTGGATTAATGATTTTACCCTTTATCGAAAACGTTAATAAATTTTCTAATCCATTTAGAAGACCAATAGCAATGTCTGTTTTCTTATTCGGAACTTTTCTAACAATATACCTAGGTATTGGGGCATGCTTGCCAATTGATAAATCTCTAACCTTAGGATTATTTTAGGTTCAAATTTTAAACATATCTAGATCGTTATTCTCATTCCTTAAAAAATGATTCATTAATAAAAATCCAACAATTGTCCAAGTTTGATATGTTCTTGATTGTTGTCCCACCCAAGTACCTGTAGGACCATCAAAATATTCTGCCCATTCTTGCTTAGGCAATTGATTAAGTTGACACCAATATGATTCCTCTATTAAAGATTTCATTTCTTCCATGAGGATCACATCGTCTGAACCATAATGCTTTTGATGTAATAGGACCGCTGTACCAAAAAACCAAAGTAAGCTTGGCCAATGACCACCGTTATGGTAACTCCAAGGCCAATTCTTTGGATCGGATCCAGTTTTATTTTGCCATTCCTCGACATCCATATGAGGATGACAAATTCTCATAGGCATTTGAGCCATCAAATGCTGTCTGTTATGTAAAACTAATCTAAATAAAGCTCTTTGTTCTTCAGGAGGCAAAACTCCGAACATACATGCTAAAGAATTGCCTAAACTATAAAATCGAAAGTCAGGCCTTCCTGTCCTAATATTTCCTATTAAGTAGCCACCTCTATTCTCTAACCAATCTTGAAGCCATGAGGGAACTACTTGAGGTTGAACGTTAAATTCATTGAAGTGTTGATCATCACCATACTGCTCAGTTGGCCTTCTTCTTAAAATTTGCATGGTTTGGCTGGTAACCCAATAATGCTTTAAAAGAAAACTTCCTAAATCCTTAACCCATTGATTTGTAAGAATAAGTCTTTGGTCTAAAAGTCTACTAACATGATCTGCTCTACTGAGTTCCATTAAGTTAATGCAACTTTTTAAACATCCATGAAGTAAAACTTCAACTTCTAGGGGGGCTCCCCATACATCCATAGGTCTATCAATCATAAATGCGCAATCTGGGACAAAAAGTACTGGAGTGCCCTCAAATGTTGGATGAAGAACTAGATCTAGTAGAAGTTGAATACCTCTTTGAACACTTTGACTTTTTCCGAAGGCACAATCACCGCTTTTATTTACATAATACCAACATAAAATGGGCCACCATAAACTTGCATCAGCTGAAGTAATCCTCCCTATTGATCTCTGACCATAGTCTCCAATGAGCTGTCCATTTTCTTCAACGAAACTAGTAGGGAATACGCCACGTGTTTGGTAATTAGAGCTTTGTAACTCAAGGCATAAACTTAGGAATTTTTTGACAATTTCGTACCGTTTTTGGGTAATGAGGTAAATCATTACAGGAACATTGTCTCTTAAAAATATTTCTCCATAATTTAATTTTTTATTTTTTGTTGGGTGTTCTAGTGCAGCAACGCTACCCACTAATTCGCCTGATATTGCAACCAAAGTCTTTTCGAAGTGTTTTTTTGCATTTGTTACAATTTTCTCTTCATCAGAACTTGGTCTTACTCTTAAATTTTTTTGACTAAATCTTTCTGCCATTTCATTTATATCCCTTTATTTAAGCCTAGTTGTTTAAGAAGACTTTGAACAAATAAAAAATTAATAAAAAATTTTTGTATAAAAGGTTGCACATTTACAGTCGGATGGTTTAGTATTTTCTTCTGGGCAGAAATATAATTTTTGCATTATTCAAGAAATTACCTTAAATCTAATTTTTGGTAAATGAATGAATTTTTTGAAGTTTTGATTTCGATCATGATTTTCAGCCAGAAGAAGGGTTTTACCTTCAAAATAAGTTAATCACTTGTTGTTTAACTTTGCACCTAGAAAATTTAAAAACTTAGGAACTGATGCTTTTATTGCGTCTTAAATAACTAATTTTTTTTAGTTATTAAAGATGTGCATGCAATAAAGGTGTGAGGTCCCGTCAAGAAAATATAAAAATGTCATCAATTGCTGACTTAAAGCTTTGATGCAAACGGATCTGAGATCTTGGAAAGTCACTTTAGAAATATTTAATGTGCACTCAATGTAATCCTTAAAATTTAAGGAGGCTGAAACTAAATACAAATACTGAAGTTTTTATTTGGATAAAGCAATTCAAATTGAGTAGATTTATCTACAAAAGGATTTGAACACAACGGAGAGTTTGATCCTGGCTCAGGATGAACGCTGGCGGCGTGCTTAACACATGCAAGTCGAACGAACCTTCGGGTTAGTGGCGGACGGGTGAGTAACGCGTGAGAATCTGCCCTCAGGAGGGGGATAACGGTTGGAAACGACCGCTAATACCCCATATGCCTACTGGTGAAATGAATTTCGCCTGAGGATGAGCTCGCGTCTGATTAGCTAGTTGGTGAGGTAATGGCTCACCAAGGCTTCGATCAGTAGCTGGTCTGAGAGGATGATCAGCCACACTGGGACTGAGACACGGCCCAGACTCCTACGGGAGGCAGCAGTGGGGAATTTTCCGCAATGGGCGAAAGCCTGACGGAGCAACGCCGCGTGAGGGACGAAGGCCTCTGGGCTGTAAACCTCTTTTCTCAAGGAAGAAGATATGACGGTACTTGAGGAATAAGCCACGGCTAATTCCGTGCCAGCAGCCGCGGTAATACGGGAGTGGCAAGCGTTATCCGGAATTATTGGGCGTAAAGCGTCCGCAGGCGGCTTTTCAAGTCTGCTGTTAAAGCGTGGAGCTTAACTCCATCATGGCAGTGGAAACTGAAAGGCTTGAGTATGGTAGGGGCAGAGGGAATTCCCGGTGTAGCGGTGAAATGCGTAGATATCGGGAAGAACACCAGTGGCGAAGGCGCTCTGCTGGGCCATTACTGACGCTCATGGACGAAAGCCAGGGGAGCGAAAGGGATTAGATACCCCTGTAGTCCTGGCCGTAAACGATGAACACTAGGTGTCGGGGGAATCGACCCCTTCGGTGTCGTAGCTAACGCGTTAAGTGTTCCGCCTGGGGAGTACGCACGCAAGTGTGAAACTCAAAGGAATTGACGGGGGCCCGCACAAGCGGTGGAGTATGTGGTTTAATTCGATGCAACGCGAAGAACCTTACCAGGGTTTGACATCCTGCGAACCTCTTAGAAATTTGAGGGTGCCTTCGGGAATGCAGTGACAGGTGGTGCATGGCTGTCGTCAGCTCGTGTCGTGAGATGTTGGGTTAAGTCCCGCAACGAGCGCAACCCACGTTTTTAGTTGCCAGCATTTAGTTGGGCACTCTAGAAAGACCGCCGGTGATAAACCGGAGGAAGGTGTGGATGACGTCAAGTCATCATGCCCCTTACACCCTGGGCTACACACGTACTACAATGCTACGGACAAAGGGCAGCAAACTCGCGAGAGCTAGCAAATCCCATAAACCGTGGCTCAGTTCAGATCGTAGGCTGCAACTCGCCTACGTGAAGTAGGAATCGCTAGTAATCGCAGGTCAGCATACTGCGGTGAATACGTTCCCGGGCCTTGTACACACCGCCCGTCACACCATGGAAGTTGGCCATGCCCGAAGTCGTTACTCCAACCCTTGTGGAGGAGGACGCCGAAGGTGGGGCTAATGACTGGGGTGAAGTCGTAACAAGGTAGCCGTACCGGAAGGTGCGGCTGGATCACCTCCTAACAGGGAGACAACAAAATGTTTAATATTATTATTTTGTCACCTTAGGTCGATCGGTACCTCACGTTCTTAATTTATTAAGAATTTCATTTCCTAAGTTTTTCTAGGTCACACCCATTATTTTTCCTGGGCCATTAGCTCAGGTGGTTAGAGCGCACCCCTGATAAGGGTGAGGTCCCTGGTTCAAGTCCAGGATGGCCCATATCTCTATGTTGGGGGTATAGCTCAGTTGGTAGAGCGCCTGCTTTGCAAGCAGGATGTCAGCGGTTCGAGTCCGCTTACCTCCACTGATTACCACCTCTTCCATAATCTATAGAAAGGAAAATTTTTGAGTTGTGATCATCATCCTGAACGAATCTAGCTTCCTAATGGAATCATTAAGATGCTGGACTCATTGAATTAATTTCATTGTTTTCAGAGAACCTTGACAACTGCATAGATTATTTTTAAAGACAATAAGCATCTTTATGATGCAGATTTATTATTTGTGCAAATGCATTAATAACAATTCTATTAAGCTGATGCTTCAATTATGAAGTTATTGGTCAAGCTACAAAGGGCTCACGGAGGATACCTAGGCACACAGAGGCGATGAAGGACGTGGTTACCTGCGATAAGTCTCGGGGAGTTGGAAGCACACTTTGATCCGGGAATTTCCGAATGGGGCAACCCCATGTACGGCCAACTGAATATATAGGTTGGTGCGAGCTAACCCAGCGAACTGAAACATCTTAGTAGCTGGAGGAAGAGAAAGTAAATAACGACTCCCTCAGTAGCGGCGAGCGAACGGGGAATAGCCCAAACCGATAGTCTTGACTATCGGGGTTGTGGGACAGCAATATGGATCAATAAGTCTAGAAGAAACGTTTGAATGGCGTGCCACAGAGGGTGAAAGCCCCGTAATCGAAAGATAAGTTGACCTAGCTGTATCCCGAGTAGCACGGAGCACGTGGAATTCCGTGTGAATCTGCGAGGACCACCTCGTAAGGCTAAGTACTACTGTGTGACCGATAGTGAAACAGTACCGCGAGGGAAAGGTGAAAAGAACCCCGGGAGGGGAGTGAAATAGAACATGAAACCGTGAGCTTACAAGCAATGGGAGCCCGACTAATCGGGTGACCGTGTGCCTGTTGAAGAATGAGCCGGCGACTTATAGGCACTGGCGGGTTAAACCGGAAATGGTGGAGCCACAGCGAAAGCGAGTCTTAATAGGGCGTTTGTCAGTGTTTATAGACCCGAACCCTGGTGATCTAACCATGGCCAGGATGAAGCTTGGGTGATACCAAGTGGAGGTCCGAACCGACTGAAGTTGAAAATTCAGCGGATGAGCTGTGGTTAGGGGTGAAATGCCAATCGAACCAGGAGCTAGCTGGTTCTCCCCGAAATACGTTGAGGCGTAGCGTCTAGTGCTCCAGCAGGGGGGTAAAGCAACCATTTCGGTGCGGGCTGCGAAAGCGGTACCAAATCGATATGAACTCTGAATACCCTGTGTGTAACTAGGCAGTCAGACTGTGGGGGATAAGCTCCATAGTCAAGAGGGAAACAGCCCAGACCGCCAGCTAAGGTCCCAAAATTAACGCTAAGTGATAAAGGAGGTGGGATTGCCCAGACAACCAGGAGGTTTGCCTAGAAGCAGCCATCCTCAAAGGAGTGCGTAATAGCTCACTGGTCGAGCGATCCTGCGCCGAAAATGAACGGGGCTAAGCGTTATACCGAAGCTGCGGATAAATTTATTTATGGTAGGGGAGCGTTCTATGTAGGGTGAAGCGTTAGCGTAAGCGGACGTGGACAGCATAGAAGTGAGAATGTCGGCTTGAGTAGCGAAAACATGGGTGAGAATCCCATGCCCCGAAACCCTAAGGGTTCCTCCGGCAGGCTCGTCCGCGGAGGGTTAGTCTGGACCTAAGGCGAGGCCGAAAGGCGTAGTCGATGGATAACAGGTCAATATTCCTGTACCAGATGTGTTTTGAGAAGGGGGACGGAGAAGGCTAGCCAGGCCAGATGTTGGTTACTGGTTCAAGCGTTCGAGGCTTTGAGAGATGGAGAAAACATCTTGAGCTAAGGCGTGAGTACGAGCTGCTACGGCAGCGAAGTTGGTGATGTCATGCTTCCAAGAAAAGCCCTATACTCGTTAAGACACAAATGCCAGTACCCGAAACCGACACAGGTGGGGTGGTAGAGAATACCGAGGGGCGCGAGATAACTCTCTCTAAGGAACTCGGCAAAATGGCCCCGTAACTTCGGGAGAAGGGGTGCCAGCGAGAGCTGGTCGCAGTGAAGAGGCGCAAGCGACTGTTTACCAAAAACACAGGTCTCCGCTAAGTCGCAAGACGATGTATGGGGGCTGACACCTGCCCAGTGCCGGAAGGTTAAGGAAGCTGGTTAGCTTTTAGTGAAGCTGGCGACTGAAGCCCCGGTGAACGGCGGCCGTAACTATAACGGTCCTAAGGTAGCGAAATTCCTTGTCGGGTAAGTTCCGACCCGCACGAAAGGTGTAACGATTTGCGCGCTGTCTCGGAGAGAGGCTCGGCGAAATAGAATTGTCTGTGAAGATGCGGACTACATACACCCGGACAGAAAGACCCTATGAAGCTTTACTGTAGTTTGATATTGTGCTCGGGCTCTGAATGCGCAGAATAGGTGGGAGACGTTGAAATAGTGCTTGTGGGTATTATTGAGTCATCGGTGAGATACCACTCTTTTAGAGCTAGGGTTCTAACGCTTACCCGTTATCCGGGAAGCGGACAGTATCTGATGGGCAGTTTGACTGGGGCGGTCGCCTCCTAAAAGGTAACGGAGGCGCACAAAGGTTCCCTCAGGCTGGTTGGAAATCAGTCGTTGAGTGCAAAAGCAGAAGGGAGCTTGACTGTGAGACCTACAAGTCGAACAGGGACGAAAGTCGGTTTTAGTGATCCGACGGTTCTGCGTGGAAGGGCCGTCGCTCAACGGATAAAAGTTACTCTAGGGATAACAGGCTGATCTCCCCCAAGAGTTCACATCGACGGGGAGGTTTGGCACCTCGATGTCGGCTCATCGCAACCTGGGGCTGAAGTCGGTCCCAAGGGTTGGGCTGTTCGCCCATTAAAGCGGTACGCGAGCTGGGTTCAGAACGTCGTGAGACAGTTCGGTCCATATCCGGTGTATGCGCAGGAATATTGAGAGGATTTCTCCCTAGTACGAGAGGACCGGGAGGAACGCACCTCTGGTGTGCCAGTTATCGTGCCAACGGTAAACGCTGGGTAGCCATGTGCGGAGTGGATAACCGCTGAAAGCATCTAAGTGGGAAGCCCACCTCAAGATGAGTATTGCCATGGCTTAAGCCAGTAAGGTCACGGGAAGAACACCCGTTGATAGGCTCTACGTGGAAGCTTGGTAACAAGTGCAGCGGAGGAGTACTAATAGACCGAGGGCTTGACCAAATAAACTTAATTTATTGTTTTTAATTGATATAATTCTCTATGCAGTTCTCAAGGTTCATACTATCCTGGTGTTCATGGCGATGTGGAACCACTCCGATCCATCTCGAACTCGGTTGTGAAACGCATCAGCGGCGAAAATATTTAGGGGGTAGCCCCTTGAGAAAATAGCTCAATGCCAGGTAAAAATATTTAAAGGGTTTACTCTGCTTGAGTAAGCCCTTTTTTATTTTTGGCATTTAGGACACCAATGGGTACTTCTTCCAGTAATTTTTTGTCTTTCAATTAAATTGCCACATTTATGACATTCTTTTCCAGTTCTCCTATAGACATTTGTCTGTAAACCAAAATTCCCATTCTCACCTTCCAAGTCCCTAAAATCACTAAATGTCGTTCCCCCAGAACCTATACTTTTCTTTAATACAGTTACAATTGATTCTCGGAGCTTGATTAATTCATTCTTCTTAATTGTTCGAGCTTCCCTAAAAGGTGAGATACCAGCATAGTATAAACTTTCATCAGCATAAATATTACCTATACCTGCCACTATTGTTTGATCTAGTAAAATAGCTTTTATGGATTTTGTTCTTTTTGATATAACTTTCTTAAGATAATTTGCATCAAAGTCTACAGAAAATGGTTCTGGTCCTAATGATCCTAGTCCTTTAATTATTTTGTTAACCGATAGGCCCTTATTAATCCACCACATTTGACCAAAACTTCTTACGTCAACGTACCTAAGCTCATTATTATTTTTATCGAAAAATCTTATTCTTGTATGTTTACAAGGATGAGTTGATTCTTCAATAAATTTGAAATATCCAGTCATTCTTAGATGAACTACAAGAAATCCGTTATTTTGTGAATTTTCTAGAGGAAATTGAGTATTCTCATTTTGAACTTTTTCTAATTGAGCTATTAAATATTTTCCTCTTCTATTCCATTTATAAATAAGTGAGTTCCGAAGTCCTTTAATGAATTCCTCTTTGCTTTCTGGAAATGCAACAGTTGAATCCCTACAGACTTCTACTTTTTTAATAATAAAGTTATTAAGTTTTTGCTCTAAACCTCTGCGAACAGTTTCTACTTCAGGTAATTCAGGCAATTATTTAAGCTTTCTCTAATTCACTTTCAGCGAAATTGTTTGTATTTGCTCCACCATCAGTTCCGCTTATCCCAGCATAATTTACTTTATCGAATCTGACTACACAGTTATATTTTATACCTGAAGTATCAACTGAAGCTACTTTACCTATTTCGTTATACCAATATGATTCTGGTCTTTTTACTCTTACGAGATCTCCTCTTGAAATTGCCATTACTATTAATTTAACTTTTTGTAGAATAACTCATCATTAATATTCTTAGACAAATTATTCACACATATTAATTAAAAGTTTTAACAAAAATCATTTATTAAATTATTTTCGAATTCTTCTTTAGCAGGTTTACTTCCCATCCATTTTCTTCCAGGTATTCTCACATTTATTTCGTTTGTATCACAATTGATGGAAAGAATCAGTTTTTTATTTTCTTGATTTAGTACGTTTAAAAATTTTCTACCTTTAATCTCTTTATTTGATTTACTTTGTATAGTTATAGGACCATAAATTTTTTTATCTAACTCAATTAAGTCATTATTTTTT
>CACGDL010000002.1 GCA_902571795.1 uncultured Prochlorococcus sp. | reverse complement strand
TTCTTAGAAATGACTACAGTGGTATGAAACTTGAAGGTCCTATATATATTTTTTCTGAAGAGGAAATAAAAATAAATGGTGTTAATTTTGGCAAAAATTTTTATTTAATAAAAGATTTATATGGAACTTGGACCTTAGTTCAAAAAATTGAATTTGATGATTATTTGGCAGGTGTTTTGCCATATGAAATTGGACCGAATTCTCCTTTAGAAGCACTCAAAGCTCAAGCAGTTATTGCAAGAACTTGGGGAATATTTAATTCTGATAGATTTAATATGGACAAATATCATTTATGTATCACAACTCAATGTCAAGTTTATAAACCTCCTAAAATTAAAAATAAAAACGTGAAAAAAGCTATAGAAGCAACTTCTAATTTAATTCTCACTTATAGAAATCAACCAATTAATGCTTTTTACCATGGTTCTAATGGTGGTGTATCTGCTACTGCAGGCGAGTCTTGGCAAATTCAAGATTATTCTTATTTTAATTCGATCATTGATGGTTCTAAATCATTAAAAAAAATTTTTAAACTTCCAATTACAAATGAATCTGATTTAAATAATTTTTTAGATTTTGATAAAGAACAGTTTTATGGGAGTAATCATTCTCTTTTTCGATGGAATAAGAAAATTTCTAGTCTTGAAATTAAAGAAAAGTTAATTCAAAACAAATTTATAAATATTAATGACGATGTTTTGGATATAAATTCTATTGAACGTGGGTCGAGTGGCAGAGTGACAAAATTGGAAATACGAACGGATAAAGTTAATAAATCTATTGTTCTAGTTAAAGATGATATTCGACGGGTATTAAATTTTATACCTAGTAATTTGTTTACTATTAATAAATTAAGTGATGATTTATGGCTTTTGAGAGGAGGAGGCTTCGGTCATGGTGTAGGTTTATCTCAGTCAGGAGCGATTGAAATGGCTAAATTAGGATTTTCTTATGAACAAATATTGAATCATTACTATAGAAAAGCAAAACTGAAAAAATTTGAGATATTGTCTCAATGAAAGTTAAGTAATTAAAATTTACTTTTATGAGTAAGGGTTTTTATAAAAATCGAAGATTGAAGTCGTTTATATTTCTTAGTGCTTGTTTTTTTGTAGCTTTTATTCCTCATGCTTTCAATATCGAAAATTTTTTTTACATTATATTGACTCTTTCTTTTGTGATTGTTTTTTACGGTTTAATAGTTATTTCTAGAAATTTCAAAAGGAACAATGTTGTAAATATTGTAGGCAGAAGAATTAGTAATATAGAGTTACCTATGCTAGATATTTTAGTCGCTGCTAGAGATGAAGAGAATGTCATAGCAAGATTAGTTGAAAGATTATTTAGTTTAGATTATCCAACAAATAAATTAAATATTTACATAATCGATGATGGTAGCTCGGATAAGACGCCTTTAATTTTAGATCGATTAGCTAGACAATATGAAAAGCTAAAAGTAATAAGTCGTTCTCCAAATGCAGGAGGAGGAAAGTCAGGAGCTTTGAATTATGCCTTGAAGTTTACTCATGGTGAATGGTTATTAGTTTTGGATGCTGATGCTGAATTAAAACAAGATTCTTTGATAAGGTTATTTAGTTTTGTAGAAGAGGGTGATTGGTCTGCAGTTCAACTCAGAAAATCAGTAACAAATGTAAGTAAGAATTTTTTAACTTCTTGTCAGTCAATGGAAATGGCTATGGACGCAATCTTTCAATATGGAAGATTATCAGTTGCGGGAGTCTCTGAATTAAGGGGAAATGGCCAATTAATTAAGAAAGAAACATTATTGGCATGTGGTTCTTTTAATGAAGATACAGTTACAGATGATCTTGATTTGAGTTTAAGATTATTATTATCAAAATCTAGAATTGGAATCTTGTGGGATCCTCCAGTTATGGAGGAAGCAGTTGAGAATTTAAATGCTTTATTAGCGCAAAGGCAAAGATGGGCAGAGGGGGGTTTGCAAAGATTCTTTGATTATGGAGATCAATTATTTACTAATAAAATTGATTATTTGCAAAAATTTGATTTAACTTATTTCTTCATCTTGCAATATGCACTACCAATAATTTCTATTTTTGATTTATTTTTTAGTATTGCTTTGTTAGATTCACCAATTTACTGGCCTATTTCATTTACAGCTTTTATGTTATCTGGAATTGCGTTTTGGTACGGTTCTTCTTGTAAAAGTGAAGTACCAGTATTGCAAAAAAGCAATTTTTTGATGGTATTTGTCTCGGTTTTTTATTTATCACATTGGTTTTTAGTAATCCCTTGGGTAACAATGAAGATGTCCATTTTTCCCAAAAAGATACTTTGGCGAAAAACTATTCACACTGGAGTTTAATTTATTCATCAAGGTCTATAATTTCTCCATTAAAAAAATTTGCTAAGTTTTTTGAGCTATCATTATAAGTCTCCTCATTAGATATTTTTGGTGATGAATTAGTTTTTGGTTCTATTTTTTTTAATGGTCGAAAATTATTTGCTTCATTATGGGTAATTTCTGGACTATTTGTTGGGTTACTTTTATTTAAATTTTTTGTTGAGAAATTAAGTATTATTTGATCTCCAAATATCTTTTTCACAGTATTTTCAATTATCACTTTTCTGCTTTTAATCATATTTTCCCAGTTTGGAGATAGTGCAATTGTTATTTTCTCAGAATCAAAACTTTCAAGTTCGGCTTGTTGTGAAAGTAACATTCTTGTTGATGGTAACTCTACTTTAGAAAGAATTAATTCCCATTTATCTTTTAAATTTGATCCAGGATTATTTTGGTTATTGTCAGAAATATTTTCAATAATTTCTTTTTCAAGAACTGCAAAATCTTCTAATTTTTTGGCTTTTTTTTCGATCAATTCATCGCGATCTATCTCCTTTTTGATACTTGGTTTTTGACTTTCATTAGAAATATTTTCTTCATTAAAAATTGCAATGTTTTTTCTACTTTCATGATTCTCCTTAGTCGTATTATTTTTACTTTCTTGCTTATTTTTAAAACTATTTATCTCTTGATTACCTAGAAGCCCAGTTAAATGTATTTCAAACCAAAGCCTCGGATTATCACTTGATTTGATTTGATATTCAATATTTCTAAGATTATTATGCCAATTAATTATTGTTGATTTATTTATTGTTTTTGAGATTTTATCCAATTCATTTTGAAATTCATCAGACGTATAATAAAGATCTGAATATTTATTATTTGTAGTGTGTAATAGTAGATCTCTTGTTATATTTAATAATCCGATAATTATTTGAAGAGGTTCGTTTCCCGCATCATATAGTTTGTTGCAGGTGATAATTAATGATTCTGGATTATTCTCAACTAATGATTTAATCAGATTTGTTAATTCACTTTCAGATACTTCTCCTAGGAGGTTCTGGATATTATTAATTGTTATTCCTTCTGGTAAAAGATTCAATTGTTCAAGGAGGCTTTGTGCATCTCTCATCCCTCCATTAGATCTTTTTGCAATCATTTTTAAGGCCTGCACTTCATACTCAATGGATTCTTTTTCGGCGATTTCTGATAAATGTTGAAAAATATCACTTGGGCTTATTCTTCTAAAATCAAACTTTTGGCATCTACTTTTTATTGTATTTAATACTCTCTCAGGATTTGTCGTGGCAAGGATAAATACAACTCTTGAGGGGGGTTCTTCAATGGTTTTTAGTAAAGCATTTGAAGCTGCCGTTGAAAGCATATGACATTCATCAATAACATATACTTTCCATCTCGCTTGAGTAGGTGCAAATCTAGCTCTTTCTATAATTTCTCTTATATTTTCTACTCCTGTATTTGATGCTGCATCAATCTCGATAATATCTAGAGCGCTCCCATCTGTAATTTGTCTACATAAGTCACATTTACAACAAGGAGTTATCGTAGGTTGCTCGAATGCCTGGCAATTTAGAGATTTTGCAAATATTCTTGCACTTGATGTTTTCCCAGTCCCTCTTGGACCATTAAAAAGATATGCAGGAGCAATTTTTTTTGATAGTAGTGCTTGTTTGAGTGTAATGGATATAAATTTTTGACCAACCAGTTCGTCCAAGTTGTTTGGTCTATATTTTTGATGAAAAGGCTTATGTATATTTGGCATTTATTTTTCATTAATTAGAAAAATTCGGGATTCAATTAAAAAATTAAACTCTAATTTTATGCAGACTCTTTAATGATTCTTTTTGATCCTGAAGGTAGTTTAACAATTTTAGATGAGAACAAATTATCTACCATTTTTTTCGTAATTGTGAATTCTTTTATATTTTCTTCAGAAGGCAAAGTGTACATTATATCTAGCATTAGTTCTTCAATTATTGATCTTAATGCTCTTGCCCCTGTTTTTCTTTTATATGCTTCATTTGCTATCGCTTCAACAGAATCAGGCTCAAATGTTAATTCAACATTATCCATACTTAGCAAAGTTTTGAATTGCTTTACTAATGCATCTCTTGGTTGAGTCAAAATAGATTCTAAAGTTTCTTTAGTAAGACGATCCAATACAGCACAAACCGGAATTCTTCCAATAAATTCTGGAATTAGGCCATATTTTACTAAGTCATCTAATTCTAAATTTTTCAGGGAATCTCTTGGGTCTACAATTTTTTTTGTATCAACTTTGTTTTGGTCTGAATTGGTGGTAAATCCTATAGAGTGTTTACCCATACGCTTTTGAACGATATCTTCTAAACCTATAAAAGCTCCCCCGCAAATAAATAATATTTGACTCGTATCAATTTGGATGCAGTCATGATAAGGATGTTTTCTCCCGCCTTGTGGTGGCACATTGGCAATTGTTCCTTCAAGCATTTTTAATAATGCTTGCTGTACTCCTTCACCAGAGACATCTCTAGTAATTGAAGGATTCTCGCTTTTTCTTGCAATTTTATCTATTTCATCAATATAAATAATTCCTTTTTGAGCTAGTTCTACATTCATTTCTGATTTCTGCAGAAGTCTTAAAAGAATGTTTTCAACATCTTCTCCAACATATCCAGCTTCTGTCAAAGTGGTTGCATCTGCTACTGCAAAGGGAACATCTAGAAACTCTGCTAAAGTTTGCGCCAATAATGTTTTTCCACTTCCAGTAGGGCCGATAAGTAAAATATTTGATTTTTGTAATTTAGTTGCTTGTGAATCTTTTGCATTGTTATTTTTACTATCTTCTTTAACTTTCCAAGCTAATCGCTTGTAGTGATTGTATACGGCTACTGATAATATTTTTTTTGCAGATTCTTGTCCAACAACTTGATTATCTAGAAAACTTTTAATTTCTAATGGCTTAGGAATTGAGGTTAGTTCTAAAGGAACAGATTTTTTTGGATTATCAGTTGGTAATTTCTTTTTTACTTGCGGAGAGTTGTTTGTGTTCGCTTGATTATCAAGTAGTTCTTCATCGAGAATTTCATTACAAAGATCTATGCACTCATCACAGATATAAACCCCTGGACCAGCTATAAGCTTTCTTACTTGGTCTTGTGATTTACCGCAAAATGAACATTTAAGATGGGCGTCGAATTTAGCCATCGTTTATAAGTTTTTAATGTGAAAGGTGTTAAAATATTCCCTATTCACTAGGATTGCTTATAAATATCGATTCGTCATCATATTCTTAAAAAATCAGTATTCCTTGTCACTTTTTGATAACTTTATCAATTAATCCATATTCGACTGCCTCTGAGGGAGATAAAAAGTAATCTCTTTCTGTATCTTCATTAATTTTTTCTAAAGGTTGACCAGTATGTTCTGCTAAAAGCGAATTTAATGTTTTCTTGAGAAAAAGTATTTCTTTAGCTTGTATTTCAATCTCTACTGCTTGACCTTGTGCACCTCCCAGAGGTTGATGAATCATAATCCTAGAATTAGGTAAAGCCAATCTTTTCCCCTTTGCTCCGCCAGAAAGTAGAAATGCTCCCATACTTGCCGCTACTCCAAAGCATATTGTCACTACATCAGGGGATATTTGTTGCATAGTATCGTATATGGCCATTCCTGCAGTTACTGAGCCTCCAGGAGAATTGATGTATATTTGTATGTCTTTTTCAGGATCCTCCGCTTCAAGAAATAATAATTGTGCAACAAGTGAATCAGATACTTGATCATTAATTCCAGTACCTAAAAAAATTATTCTCTCCCTCAATAGTCTTGAATAAATATCAAAAGCTCTTTCTCCTCTACCTGATTGTTCTATAACAGTAGGCACAGCAGCAATAGTTTTATTATTACTTTTGTAAGAACTTATTGAGCTTTGGATTAAATGTTTTTTTTCTGAGTTCACAAATTAGTTTTTATCTTATAAATAATTTAAGGGGTTTTTGTTTAATTAGTAGTAAATTTCATAAATTATTTTTTTTCTTTTTTATTTTGAGTTTTTGTAGTTTTTGTAGTTTTTGTGGTTTTTGTAGTTTTTGTGGCAGTTTTTGTGGTTTTTGTTGTTTTGGTAGCTTTAGAAGATTTTGTAGTTTTTTCTTTTACTTCAGAATTTTCTTCAAGCCAAATTATTAATTTTTCTTTGAGTAAATCGTTAGTAATTACTTCTGTTAATTTTTTAATATCTATCTGTTTTGAAGATTGAGAGATTGCATCTTCATAATCTTTCATTTTTAAATCAATTTCATTTTTCTGAACTTTTATGTTTTCTGTTTCAGATAATGCTTTTAAAGCTAAATTTCTTTGAACATTTTTTTCAGCCTGAGGCCTTGTGGACTCAGCTAATGACTTAACTAATTCCGGAGTGAAAGTAGATTTAACATCAAGACCTTGTTGCGCAAATCTTTGAGCGGTTTGTTCAATATTATTCCTCACTTCTATATCAATCATAGATTTTGGAATTTCAGCAACCAATTCGTTTGTTAAAGCATCTAATAAAGCTTCAATTTTGATATCTTTTTGAGTTTTTTCAAAATTGTCTTTAAGTTGCTTTTCAATATCTTTCTTTAACTCTTTTAAAGATTCTTTGTTGCTAGACTGTTTTGCAAAATCGTCATTAAGTTCAGGTAATTCTTTTTCTTTAAGATCCTTAAGATTTACTTCAAAGATTGCCTCTTTGCCTCTTGAATCCTCATGAGAATAATCTTCAGGAAATTTAAGGTTAAGTGTTTTAGTATCACCAATTTTCATCTTTACGATTCCCTCAACGAAACCAGGAATCATTTTGTTCTTTTCTAACTCAAGATCCATTGATTCGCTTGTTCCACCATCAATCTCTTTACCAGAATCTTTATATTTTCCTTTGAAACTAACTACAGCAATATCTCCTAATTTTGCTGCTCTATTGGTAACTGGAATAATGTTTGCAAACTGATTTCTAGATTTTTCTAGCGCTTCATCTATTGACTTAGGATCAAACTTTGTTTTTGATATTTCAACACTTAGTCCTTTGGATTTTTTAAGTTTTAATTCTGGGGCAATATCAGTTTGAAGAGTAACCTTAAGTGATTTTTCAGGACTAAACTTTGCAAGTAAAGATTCAAATCCATCTACCAATTCTGGCTCACTTAGTGGCTTTATAGATTTTATTTTTAATGCTTCTTGCCATGATTTATCAATAATTTTTTCAAGAGCAGAAGCATGTAATTGTGTTATGCCAATCCTTTGGATTAAGACTTGTTTGGGAATTTTACCAAGTCTAAATCCCGGAATTTTAGCCGAACGACTGATAGAACTGATTGTTTCATTCACACAAGTTTTGCATGTCTCAGATGGTATTTCTAATTCAAATGAGATTCTACTTTGAGGCAGAGGAGTTGTTTTGACTATTAATGCTTCTTTAGCCATTTTTTTATTTATTACTAAGAGCCGAAACTTAATTATTTCACATTATGTGATTTCCTTGAAAGTTATTTTTTTGATAAAGTAAAAAAAAATAGTCAATCTATTTATAAAAATCATTTTATAGTGTGAGACAATCTCCTTTTTTGCCTAATAGGCCTTTAAAAGTTGCTGTTTTAGGATCTTCAGGTGCTGTGGGATCTGAATTACTCAAAATTCTTGAACAACGTGATTTCCCAATATCAGAATTGGTCTTGCTTTCATCAGAGCGTTCAGAAGGAAAAAAAATTATTTGGAAAGGTGAAGAATTAGTTACAAAAAAAACAACTAAGGAAGAATTTCTGAATGTTGATTTAGTTTTAGCTTCAGCCGGTGGAAGTATTTCAAAAAAATGGTTATCTACCATTATGGAACAAAATGCTTTATTGATAGATAATTCAAGTGCTTTCAGATTAGATAATAATGTACCTCTTATAGTTCCTGAAGTTAATGCAAGTGACGCACTCAATCATGATGGGGTAATAGCGAATCCAAACTGCACTACCATTTTGCTGACTTTAGTTTTAGCTCCTTTAAATAAACTTTCGACTATTCAAAGAGTTGTCGTTTCAACATATCAATCCGTAAGTGGTGCGGGCCAATTGGCGATGGAGGAACTAAAACTTTTAACTGAAAAATATCTTGGGGGTAATCCTCAAAAAAGTGAAGTTTTGCCATACTCACTGGCTTTTAATTTGTTTTTGCATAATTCACCCATGCTTTCAAATAATTATTGCGAAGAAGAGATGAAAATGGTTAATGAGACTAGGAAAATATTAAATATTGCTGATTTAAGGCTCTCTGCTACATGTGTTCGAGTCCCAGTACTGAGAGCACATTCTGAATCAATCAATATTGAATTTGCTGATGTAGTTGAGCCTAAAGCTGCTCTTGAAGAATTAAAAAAATCTCCTGGAATTGAAATTATTGAGGATTACAAAAATAATAGATTCCCTATGCCAAATGACGTTATGGGAATGGATAATGTTGCTGTTGGCAGGCTAAGAACTGATATAAGTCAGCCTAATGGATTAGAATTATGGTTATGTGGAGATCAAATAAGAAAAGGAGCAGCTCTTAATGCTGTTCAAATAGCTGAGTTATTAATTCCAAAAAAATGATTACAGACAAAACTGAGTGTAATAATCCACTATTTGGAAGAATATTGACTGCAATGGTTACTCCATTCACTGAAAATGGAGATGTCGATTATGAACTAGCTATAAAACTATCAAATTATCTTTTTGAGAACGGTTCCGATGGAATTGTGCTTTGTGGTACTACTGGAGAATCTCCTACTCTTTCATGGGCGGAACAGCATGATTTATTTATTGCGGTAAAAGGATCTTTGGATGCAACATGTAAAGTAATTGTTGGTACTGGTAGTAACTGTACCAGCGAGGCTGTGGAAGCTACAAAAAAAGCCTATGACTCTGGTGCCGACGGTGCTTTGGTCGTTGTTCCTTATTACAACAAGCCACCTCAAGAAGGTCTTTATAACCATTTCAGTTCTATTGCTAATTCTGCAAAGGATTTGCCTCTTATGCTTTATAACATTCCTGGAAGGACAGGATGCAATTTATTACCTGATACTGTGAAGAAACTTATGGATTTTTCAAATATTTTCAGTATTAAAGCTGCAAGCGGTAGAATAGAAGAAGTAACAGAATTAAGAGCTATTTGTGGCTCTGAACTCTCTGTATATAGTGGCGACGATTCATTGTTGCTTCCAATGTTATCTGTAGGTGCTGTAGGAGTAGTGAGCGTTGCAAGCCATTTGGTTGGTTTGCAATTGAAAGAGATGATTTATTCCTTTCAAAGTGGAGAGGTTTCCAATGCGCTTGCTATTCATGAAAAACTTCAGCCTCTTTTTAAAGCACTCTTTATGACTACTAATCCAATCCCAATTAAGGCTGCTTTGGAGCTTTCGGGATGGGATGTAGGTAATCCTAGAAGTCCTTTGTCACCGTTAACCAATGACATGAAAAAGCAACTATCTTTTATCCTGAAATCCCTATAATAGGGATTATATTTAACTTGATAATTAAATTTAAATAAACCTTATTTGATTACAAGCAGGCCTTCATAAATTTCAAAATTATGCAATCAATTACAAATTCAACTGTAAATAGATCTACTCATGATTCATCTAGATCTAAAAGTAATACCCCAGCTCTACGAGTAATACCTCTTGGTGGACTACATGAAATAGGAAAAAACACTTGCGTTTTTGAATATGGTGATGAATTAATGCTTGTTGATGCCGGCCTAGCTTTCCCATCTGATGGTATGCATGGCGTAAACGTTGTTATGCCTGATACAACATTTTTAAAAGAAAATCAAAGAAGAATAAAAGGAATGATTGTCACTCACGGGCATGAAGATCATATTGGAGGTATTTCTCATCATCTAAAGCATTTTAATATTCCGATTATTTATGGCCCAAGACTGGCAATGTCAATGCTTAGAGGAAAAATGGAGGAAGCAGGGGTATCTGATAGAACAACTATACAGACAGTAAATCCAAGAGATGTTGTAAAAGTAGGACAACATTTTTCTGTTGAATTTATTCGAAATACTCATTCTATTTGTGATAGCTTTTCTTTAGCAGTTACAACACCTGTTGGAACAATTATTTTCACGGGAGATTTTAAGTTTGATCATATGCCAGTAGATGGAGAGCAATTTGATATTGAAAGAATGGTGCATTATGGAGAGAAGGGTGTTTTATGCATGTTCAGTGATTCGACTAATGCCGAAGTTCCAGGTTTTTGTCCTTCTGAGAAGACTATTTATCCCTCTTTAGAAAAACATATTGCAGAGGCAAAAGAACGAGTCATCCTTACCACTTTTGCTAGTTCAGTTCATAGAGTGACAATGATCTTAGAGTTGGCCATGAAACATGGAAGAAAGGTTGGTTTGTTAGGTAGATCGATGATAAATGTTATTGCTAAGGCGAGAGACATTGGTTATATGAAATGCCCAGATGATTTGTTTGTTCCTATTAAGCAAATTAGAGATTTGCCAGATAGGGAGACCTTATTATTAATGACGGGAAGTCAAGGAGAACCCCTAGCAGCGTTAAGCAGAATCTCTCGTGGTGAACACCAGCATGTTCGGCTAAAGACTACTGATACTGTAATATTTTCAGCCAGCCCAATTCCTGGTAATACTATTTCTGTTGTAAATACAATAGATAGATTAATGAAACTCGGAGCAAAGGTTGTTTATGGAAAGGGTGAGAATATTCATGTTTCTGGTCATGGTTTTCAAGAAGATCAAAAGTTAATGTTGGCACTCGCAAAACCTAAGTTTTTTGTGCCTGTTCATGGAGAACATAGAATGCTTGTTTGTCATGGTAAGAGTGCACAAACTATGGGGGTTCCAAAGGACAATATTTTAATTATTGAAAATGGAGATGTAGTTGAGTTAACACCTAATTCTATTCAAAAGGGTGATCCTGTAAAAGCTGGTGTTGAACTGCTTGATAACTCACGAAATGGGATAGTAGATGCTCGAGTATTAAAGGAAAGACAGCAATTAGCTGGGGATGGTGTAGTAACTGTTTTAGCCCCTATTAGTACAGATGGGAAGATGGTTGCGCCTCCCAGAGTTAATTTAAGAGGAGTTGTTACTACTGCAGAGCCAAGAAAAATGTCTATGTGGACAGAACGAGAAATAAGCTGGGTCTTAGAAAATAGATGGAAACAATTATCCAGACAAACTGGGCCGAATAATTTTGAGGTAGATTGGATTGGTGTACAAAGAGAAATTGAAAATGGTTTATCGAGAAGAATGAGAAGAGAATTACAAGTTGAACCACTTATTTTGTGTTTAGTTCAACCTGCTCCAAGTGGAACTCGTGCTTATATTCCAAAGATCACCGAAGAGCAAAATTTTTCCAATAGAAATAGGAATAATAATAATTTCCATAAGAAATCAAACAATAATTATCCTAATAATTCAAATAACCCACAAAATACCCAAAAAAGTCCAAAAGTTTCACAGAATCCATCAGCTGAGACTGCTAAAGAAGATTCATTTGAAGGTAGAACAAGAAGAAGAAGATCTGCTGTAACATCTTAACTTTTTTCAAAATTTATATAGTTTTTATCCCAAACAATTTTTAAAAACTCTTGCAGATTAATTTGACCTTTATTTTTTTCATAAATTGAAGTTGCTAATTTTGTCAGATTTTTAGAACTACATTGCTTTGCAGATATTTCTTTTAAAAATCTATTTAAGATTGTGCACCTCGCTTCAATACACATACCATTTAGGAGATTCCTATCGATACCTTTTTCATCTTTACAATATAAATATGCTAGTTCACTAAGATCATTTCGTTCATTATTGTATTTGCTCATTTTTTGGGAAAAATTATTTATCCTTTCAGAGCAACCAGGATAGATGACTTCTAAGGTAGGAATAATTTTTTTTCTTACTAAATTTCTTTTTAATTTAAGATCTGAATTTGTAGGATCTTCCCAGACTGGGATCTTCATATCATTGCAAAATTGCTTTGTATCTTCCCTACTGAAAATTAATATTGGTCTTATTAAAAAAATTTGATTTTCTATTAATCTTTTACTCTCAATATTACTGAGACCTGCAAAATTGCTTCCTCTAGATAAATTAAGGATAAATGTTTCTGCATTATCACTACTAGTGTGACCAGTTAACAAATAAATATTATGTTTTTGCTGGTTTGTATTTAATAAAGTTTTGGCTCTTTCACATAATTTTTTATATCTCCATTCTCGTGCTTTTTCTTCTGAAGAAATACTTTCTTTATTTGCTTGATCAAAAGAGAATGAAATATTTTTATCTTCGCAATAATCTTTTAATTCAAGAGCGTATATTGATGATTTTTCGTGCCACTGATGATCACCATGCCAAACACTAATAGACCAATTATGTAGTTTTTTTAGGTCATTAATTAGTGTTAATAAGGTCATTGAGTCTTGACCTCCGGAAACACTTATTAAAATGTTGGATCCTTTGGGAATTAATATTTTTTTGGTAAGAATCTCTTTATGAAGCTGATGATGCCATGATGACCAATTTTTCTGAGTTAATTTTTTATCAGTCATTTTGTGTTGCTCAGATAATATTTTTTAAAAAATGCACCGTTTTACTAAAACAATGTCACAATCGGGTAATAAATTCATTAATTAAATGAGTCTGATTAATCTTTTGCCACAAAAAATCAAAGAAGAGTTAAGAAGCAAATCCTTACTCAAAGTTATTTCAGGATTGAATAATTTTGATGTTCAATCTGTGAAAATAATAGTTGAGGCTGCTTCATTAGGAGGTGCGGATCTTGTCGATATTGCTTGTAAACCTGCACTAGTCGATTTAGCACTTAAGAATTCAACATTACCCGTTTGTGTTAGTTCAGTAGTGCCTCAATCTTTTCAAGATTCTGTAAAAGCAGGAGCATCATTAATTGAAATAGGAAATTACGATACTTTTTATGAAAAAGGCATTAATTTTTCAGATAAAAAAGTTCTAAACATTACAAAAGAGACGAGAGATTTATTGCCTAATGTTCCTTTATCAGTAACTGTTCCTCATACTATGCCTATTGATAAACAAGTTGATCTTGCTATAAAGCTAGTGGAAGAAGGTGTTGACATTATTCAAACAGAAGGTGGCACCAGTTCTACTCCTTACTCTTCAGGAATTCAAGGCTTTTTTGAAAAATCAGTACCAACTCTTGCAGCCACCTATGCTATTCATCAAGAATTTAAGAAACAATCTCTGAATATACCAATCATGAGTGCCTCTGGATTAAGCCAAGTAACTTGTCCACTAGCAATATCCTCTGGAGCCTCAGCAGTTGGCGTTGGATCTGTAGTTAATAAATTAGATGATTTAATATCGATGATTGCGGTTGTTAGGGGCTTAAAAGAATCTTTGAAAAATTCAATAGTTGGAGAAAAAATTTCTTAGTATAGCAATACTCTTTTGCTACTAGTTTGATGAACAACTATAAGCTTCAAGCTCCTTACAAACCAAATGGAGATCAACCAGAAGCTATAAAAAAATTAGTTAAAGGCGTTAATAATGGTAAAGAGTTTCAGACTCTTTTAGGGGCTACTGGAACTGGTAAAACATTTACTATTGCTAATGTAATTCAACAAACAGGTAGACCAGCACTTGTATTAGCCCATAACAAAACGTTAGCTGCACAACTATGTAATGAACTAAGGGAATTTTTTCCAAAAAATGCTGTTGAGTACTTCATTTCTTATTACGATTATTATCAACCAGAAGCTTATGTACCCGTAAGTGATACTTACATAGCCAAAACTGCTTCAATTAATGAAGAAATAGATATGCTTAGGCATTCTGCAACACGCTCATTATTTGAGAGAAAAGATGTAATTGTTGTAGCCTCAATAAGTTGTATATATGGTCTTGGCATACCGAGTGAGTATTTAAAAGCTGCAGTTAAATTTGAAGTGGGAAAATCAATAAATCTACGTTCTTCTTTGAGGTCTCTTGTTGAAAATCAATATACTAGAAATGATATTGAAATTATTAGAGGAAGATTCAGAATTAAAGGTGATGTTTTAGAAATAGGTCCAGCTTATGAGGATAGATTAATTAGAATCGAATTATTTGGTGATGAAGTCGAAGCTATTAGATATGTTGACCCTACTACAGGAGAAATACTTGAAAGTTTGGAACAAGTTAGCGTTTACCCAGCAAAGCATTTTGTGACCCCAAAAGAAAGACTTGAGAGTGCAATAAGTGCAATTAGAAGTGAATTAAAAACTCAACTAGATAAATTTACATACGAAGGAAAATTATTAGAGGCTCAACGTCTAGAACAACGCACAAAATATGATTTAGAAATGCTCAAAGAGGTTGGTTATTGTAATGGAGTTGAGAATTATGCTCGTCATTTATCAGGAAGGGAGGAAGGTTCACCGCCAGAATGCTTAATAGATTACTTTCCCAAAGATTGGTTGTTGGTAGTTGATGAGAGTCATGTAACATGTCCTCAACTGCATGCGATGTACAACGGTGATCAATCTAGAAAAAAAGTTTTAATAGATCATGGTTTTAGATTGCCCAGTGCTGCAGATAATAGACCTTTAAAATGTGAAGAGTTTTGGGAAAAATCAAAACAGACATTATTTATAAGTGCAACTCCTGGTCAATGGGAATTAGATCAATGTAATGGTGAATTTATTGAGCAAGTTATAAGACCAACTGGGGTATTAGATCCTGTAATTGATGTAAGACCTAGTGAGGGCCAAATAGAAGATCTTTTATCTGAAATAAGAATTAGAGCTGAAAAGAATCAACGAGTGCTAGTGACAACACTTACCAAGAGAATGGCTGAAGATCTAACTGATTTTTTATCTGAAAATAAAGTAAGAGTTAGATATTTGCATTCCGAAATCCATTCAATTGAAAGAATTGAAATTATTCAAGACCTCAGAATGGGCGAATACGATGTTTTGGTAGGAGTTAATTTATTAAGAGAGGGACTAGATCTTCCTGAAGTATCCTTAGTTGCCATTCTAGATGCTGATAAAGAAGGTTTTCTCAGGGCTGAAAGGTCATTAATTCAAACAATAGGAAGAGCTGCAAGACATGTTGAAGGTGTTGCCTTGCTTTATGCAGATAACTTCACAGATTCAATGAAAAGAGCAATATCTGAAACTGAAAGAAGAAGAACTATTCAAAAAAAATATAACCAAGACAATGGTATTACTCCAAAACCTGCAGGCAAAAAAATAGAAAATTCAATATTATCTTTTCTAGAACTTTCCAGAAAGCTAGATGCTGGTGGTTTATCTAAAGATTTAATCAATATAGTTAATAACAAAACTGACGCAATTCTTAGTTCCACTGATAATCAATGTTTGCTCGAAGAATTGCCTGACTTAATAGAAAAGTTAGAAATTAAAATGAAAGATGCTGCAAAAGAGTTAAATTTTGAAGAAGCAGCAAATTTGAGGGATAGAATCAAAAAATTAAGACAAAAATTGGCAAGAAATAATTAAAAAGAAATTATTTTTCTAATTCAAAATGATTATGAATCGCATTTACTGCTTTGTCACAATCTTTTTCTAAAACAATACATGAGGTCCTGATTTCACTAGTGGCAATCATTTCAATATTGATATTTTGGTCAGCTAATGCTCTAAATATTTTTCCAGCAGTTCCAACCTTAAATGCCATTCCCGCTCCTACAGTACTTACTTTGGCTATAGCAGGGCCATCTTCAATGTATGATCCGGGTAATTTTTTTGTTAAGGCCTCAAAAACTAAGTTAGCTTTTTCTCTATCTTGTTTATTCATTGTAAGACTAATATCCTTAGTTTTTAAAGAGGAAATTCTTTCAGACTGAACAATAGTATCGATAAGTAAATTATTTTCAGCTAATGCTAAACATATCGATGCTGCTACACCTGGACGATCAGGCAGTTTTCGAAAACTTACTTGAACTTGGTTTTTATCTAATGCAATTCCTCTTACTTCAGGTTGATCTTGTTTTTCATTGATTGGATTAACAAATATTTGTGTATCGGATAACTTAAATTTCTCAGCAACAAATCTAATAGCTTTTGGTATATTATTGATTTCAATTACACAGCTGACTTTAATTTCACTAGTAGCTATTAGCCTGACATTTATATTCGCTTGAGATAAAGTATCAAATAAATCAGCTGAAACACTTGGCCTGCCCATAATGCCTGCTCCTTGAATACTTAATTTAGTCATGTTTGTTTTTAAGTTATATTCTCCTCCTAATTGACTAGTTATAAGTTCACATTGTTCTGCAGTCTTTTTAACTTCTAATTCATTAACAGTAAACGTAATATCGTTTTTATTGCCATCATTTGTCGCTTGTATTATTAAATCTACACTAATACTTGCTTCTGAAAGTTTTTCAAATATTTGTGCAGCAATCCCAGGCCTATCAGGAATATTTGAGAGACTGAATACTGCTTGGTTTTCTAATACCTCAAGACTATTGACTGTTTTTGTTAATTCTAAGCTTCCTCTTTTTAGCGGGAGAGGTTGGATTTGACTTTCTAGGAGAGTCCCACTTGAGTCACTTTGGCTTGATTTGACACACAATTTTATTCCATAATTGCGAGCAATTTCTACTGCTCTTGGATGCAGAACTGAAGCACCGACGCTTGCAAGTTCAAGCATTTCCTCGCAGCTAATTTTATCTAAGAGTTTTGCATTAGGAACAATTCTTGGATCAGTAGTAAGAACCCCTGGAACGTCTGTATAAATTTCGCACGTTTCAGCTCCTAAAGCTGTTGATAAGGCTACTGCGGAAGTATCTGAACCACCTCTACCCAAAGTTGTAATTTCCATTGAACCCGTATGGCTTAATGTTGTTCCTTGAAATCCAGCCACTACCACTACAAAACCCTGATTTATATAATTATGGATCCTTTCTGTTTTAATATCCAGAATTCTCGCTTTCCCATGAATTGATTCAGTAATAATTCCAACCTGGCTACCGGTCATTGAAATTGCCGATATTCCGTATTCGTTTAATGCCATTGAGAGAAGAGCTATGGTTACTTGCTCTCCAGTTGAGAGAAGCATATCCAATTCTCTTCGATTAGGATTTTTACTAATTGATTCCGCTAAACAATTTAAATCATCGGTAGTTTGCCCCATTGCAGAGACAACTACGACAATTTCATTTCCTGCTTCTTTACTTTGACAGATGCTACTTGCAATATTTTTAATTTTTTGAATATCACCTACAGAAGTACCGCCAAATTTTTTTACTAGTAAAGCCATATCTAAATCATAATGTAAATTCTTAAACTTATAATTTGGTTAACTTAAATTAATTAATTTCTCTGTAAAAACATTTATAGGATTATTACCTTGTTTTAGTAATGATTCAATATCTAATAAGTTACTCATCAAATTAATTAAATATTCTTGAGATACATTTTTGACTTTTCTTCGAATAAAAAAAATTCTTTTTGGATTAGAAATGCCTGCAAGATTACAAATCTTTTCTGCATTATCGTTACCTGAATTAACTGCTAATTTTATAATGGTATGAATTCTTATTTGACTAATTAAACCTGCATTTAGTCTCAAAGCAGGTTCTCCTTTTTGTAAAGAATAATTTATTTCAGTGAGGCTTTCATAAATATTTTTTTGTAAGAGAAGATCAATGATTTTGAAAATATTGGATTGATAATCACTAAATATTTTTTTTACATCAATACTTTTGAGAAAAAGTTGTGAATTCGAATCACTTGATACTGCAGAAAGGTATGTTTTTGCTTTGGCTAGTTCATTTTTTAGTTTAAAGCCATCATTACCAACTGAATCAATTATTAATTCAGCTGCATTTTTATCAATTTTGATATTTATTTCATTTGCTGCATCTTCTAAAAATCTTTTTTGTCCTTCATAGTCCCAGATTTCTGGTAAAGAAAATGACTTTTCTTTAGCTAAATTATTTTTGATAAGTTTTTGTAAAAATTTAGTACTCTTTAGTCTTGAGTCTGGTTTTTTTGTATTTTGTAAAATGAAATAAGTATTTTGAGGTATATTGTCATGAATTTTTTCAAATTTAGTTCTTAGATCCTCATTTTTGGTAGTAAAAATTGGATTATTTTTCAATGTAACTATTCTGTATCCCTCTCCAAAAGGAGGTGTAAGAACTTCATCAAAAGCTTTATTGACTTGCTCATCATCATCTCCATTTAAATTTGTTACATTTATTTCTTTCCATTCTTTGGATACTTCCTTATCAATTAATTTTTGAATAAATATATTTTGAGCATTTAAATCATTACCCCATAATATTTGTATTGGCATAATAGCTCAATAAAAACCATATATTAACTATGATTACTTCTAACACAAATTAAATTTAATGGTAATAGATCATCCAATTTTTTTGGAAAGCATCAGATTCATAAGATCTCATTTATTAGCCAATGATCTAGATTATTTGGAAAAAAAAGTGTTAGAGAGATTAGTCCATACTTCAGGAGATTTCTCAGTTCAAAATCTTTTAAATTTTAGTGAAGGTGCTTGCGAAAAAGGGCTTCAGGCACTTAAGAATGGTGCTCCGATTTTAACTGATACTGATATGGCAGCAGCAGCAATAAAATCCATGGCAGAAAATACCACTAGGAATAAAGTATTCACTGCTAGTATGTGGTTTGGAAAAAATAATCATACAAACTTAACTAAAACTGCATATGGCTTAAGTGAAGGTTGGAAGGAGTTATCAGCTATGTATTCACGAAGCAAATCACCTATTGTAGTTATTGGTAGTTCGCCTACAGCGTTAACTTATTTAATTGATATTTTAGCGAATGCAAAAGATTTACCTAGTTTAATTATCGGAATGCCTGTTGGATTTATTGGAGTAGAGAAAAGCAAAAACAAATTAATTTCTAGCGATTTTCCTAGAATTGTTTTGAATTCAACTAGAGGAGGTGCTGCCATGGCAGCTGCTGCGGTTAACGCCTTATTGAGGGAAACTATTTAAAATGTATTTATTTTATAAAAATGTCAAAAATCTACTTAATATCATAATTTAAGTTGTTATTTTCTTCTAAAGAATTTAAAACTGATTTTGCTTTTTCTATAACTTCTTTTGGAACTCCTGCTAATTTAGCTGCTTCTATGCCATAGCTTTTGTTTGAGCCCCCTTTAACAATCCTGTGGCTAAAAATTAGCTGATCATTATTTTGTTCTACTAAAACTTGAAAATTTTGTATATTCGTATTTGAATTTTTTAAATAATTAAGCTCATGATAGTGTGTAGCAAAAATAGTATTACATTGAATTTTTTTTGCAAGATATTCACTTACTGACCAAGCTATTGAAAGTCCATCAAAAGTAGATGTCCCTCTACCTATCTCATCAAGTAAAACTAGTGAGTTAGAAGTTGCCTGATTTAGAATTGATGCGGTTTCAGACATTTCTACCATAAATGTTGATTGTCCGGATGATTGATCATCAACCGCTCCAATTCTTGTGAAAATCCTATCTGCAATTTTGATTTCAGCATTATTAGCAGGAACAAAGCTCCCGATTTGTGTGAGAATTTGTATTAAACCAATTTGTCTTATAAAGCAACTTTTTCCGCTTGCATTGGGACCGGTTAATATAATTAATTTTTGAGTCTCCTTAAAAGAGATATCGTTTGCTACAAACTTTTTATCACTTAGCAATTGCTCTACAATTGGATTTCTTCCTGCGATAATTTTTGTACTATTTTTTGTCATTGAATCATTTATTGGTATTAATGAAGGTTTTATAAAATTGTTTTCTACTGAAGTAATTGATAAACCAAGCAGTGCATCAAGAGATGCTATGGATTTTGCGATTGATCTTATATGTTTTGTTTTTTCAGCAACTATATTTCTTAATTCGCAGAAAATTTCATATTCTTTTGATGAAGCTCTACTTTTTATTTGGAAAATCTTATTTTCTTTATTTTTAATTTCTGAAGTGATATACCTTTCTTCATTAGTTAGTGTTTGCCTTTTGATCCAATGTTGTGGAGCTAAATTAACTTTTGACTTATTTATAGAAATGTAATAACCAAAATTTTTATGAAATTGAATTTTTAGGTTTGAAATTTTGCTAATTTTCCTTTCTTTTAATTCCTCTTTATTTAGCCATTCAGAGTAATCATCCATTAAATTGCGTAAACCATCTAAAATATTGTCAACACCATCGTGGATCATGCCTCCTTCACTAATATTTAGAGGAGGATTTTCTATTAGTTTAAAACTTATAGTATCGGCTAATTCTAAGAGTCCTTCATCAATATTTTTTAATTGATAAGTCCAATCTGGAAGATCATATTTAAATAATTCAATTATGGATTTTAGTCTAGGCAATTTTTTTAAACCTTCAGCTATTGCAATTAAATCTCTTGGACTTGCATGACCTGCACAAGCTCTACCTGCAAGTCTTTCTAAATCCCCCATTGCTCTAAGTAAATTTTGGGTATCTGTACGTAATTGTTTAGATTCAATAAAGTTTTTAATTATATTTTGTCTTTTATAAATTTCATTAACGTTTAATAGTGGTGAATCTATCCACCTTCTTAAACACCTTGCACCCATACAAGTATAAGTTCTATCAATACTCCATAGTAGCGAACCTACATAATTGTTTTCTCGTTGTGTATTTTTGATTTCTAAGTTTTTTTGAGTTTGATAATCAATAATTAATTTGTTGTGACCATATTGGATTTGTGGAAAGTCTAATGAGATTTTTAAACAAGAATCTTTATCTAAATTTGAAGGATTAATTTTTTCTAAATAATTTAATAAGCCTCCAAGTGATCTAGTTGCATTGTTTAAATTTTTAAGTCCTATTCCCTCTAAGTTTGCAATTTGGAAATAATTTTTTATTAGATAATTTGCTTCATTAATTCCAAAATTAGTCTCTTGAGAAACAGTATATGTAATTTGATTATTTCCTTTAATTAATAAATTTCTTACTGCATTGCTTCCTACAATGATTTCTGAAGAATCTAATTTAATAATTTCATCAAATAGTTTTGACAGAGATTGGCCTTCTAAAGTTATTAATTCTCCTGTGCTTACATCAGCTTTTGATATACCCCATTCATAAGATTCATCTGAGTTTTCTTCGGATAAGTAAATAGCAGTAATCCAATTATTTTTCTTTGCTATCAACATCCCCTCTTCAATTACAGTTCCAGGAGTAATTATTCTTGTTATTCCTCTTTTAATTGGAGTCCCATAATTTCCAGAACTTTTTTCTAATTGATCGCATATAACCACAGAATAATTTTTTTTAATTAAATCAGCACAGTATCTCTCCATTGCATGATGGGGAACCCCTGCCATAGGGATCTTACCAATCTCTTTGCCAGCATCTTTACTGGTAAGAGTTATTTCTAAAAGGTTAGATATTAATACAGCGTCCTCAAAAAAACATTCAAAAAAATCTCCTAATCTATAAAGTAATAACCTATCTTTATTTTCTTCTTTTAGAGTTACATAATGCTTCATTACAGGAGTTAATTTAAGTTTTGAAACTGTTTTATAGCTATAAGATTCTTCATTGATGCAAACATTTTTGTTATTTGAAATTAAATCAGTTTTGAATTGATTTATTAAATTAGTTGAATTTTTTCTTTGCCTAGGTCTTTTTTGCGATTCTTTTTTTAAATCTTCCAAAGATAAATCTTCTGGTATTTTTGTTATTTCTTTGTGCTCATTATTATCATTACCAATCGCAAATAAATTCTTTTGAATTATCGTATCTTCTTGCATACTTTTTTAATTCCTAAATAGATATTAGGTAGAATTTTTTTTTTTGCATTTAAAGTGGCTAAAGTATGTAAATTTTCTCTAAAAATTATCATTTTCATGAGATTATAGTATTTATAATATTTGAAACCTAAGACTGAATTATGCAGGCTGTTAACTTTTTCTTCGTAAATGCTCTATTATTTGCTTCTTTAATCGCGGTAGTTGGAGTACCCGTTTTATATGTAACTCAACCTTCTACTGAGGAAGGACAGCGAGAAAGTAGGAGAAAAATTTATTCTATTGCTGCTGTTTGGGTTGTTTTAGTTTTTGTTACGGGGATAGTTTCTTCATTAGTTTGAACTTAATACCTTTTCGTGAGAGTCTATTAATATATCAAAGTAAAATTTAATGGCTATTTTTGAGGGTTCTTTTACTAATGCCTCCACTTTAAAAGTTGGGATTGTAATAGCAAGATTTAATGATTTAATTACAAATAAAATTCTATCTGGTTGTCTTGATTGTTTAAAAAGACATGGTTTAGATACTTCTGAATTAAGTAATCAAGTAGATATAGCTTGGGTTCCTGGTTCATTTGAATTACCAATCGCAGCTAAAACCCTCATGAAAAAAAAGAGTTATGACGTTTTAATTGCTCTTGGGGCCGTGATCCGTGGTGAAACTTCCCACTATGATGTAGTTATATCTGAGGCTAGCAAAGGCATTTCGCAAGTTTCAAATGAAAATAATGTTCCAATTATTTTTGGAGTTTTAACTACTGATACTATGCAGCAGGCTTTAGAAAGAGCAGGGATTAAAAATAATCTTGGTTGGAATTATGCTTTACAAGCAATTGAGATGGGATCCTTAATTAAAAATTTAAATTAATTGAAAAAATTTAATTATTTTTATCATTGATCCCTTCTTTGAGATAAAATAAAAAAGTTATGCGGATGTAGCTCAGTGGTAGAGCATCTCCTTGCCAAGGAGAATGTCGAGAGTTCGAATCTCTTCATCCGCTTTTAATGTTTGTATCCCTTAAAGTATTTGTAATGATCATCTCGTAATGACAAGAGTAATTTCTATTGAGGATTTAAAGGGATTATTTACTAAACCTTATGGTACAGATGCACCAACAAAACAAAAATGGGCTGAATTTTATAATGATAATGTTATTTTTACTGACCCAACTCAGGAAACAGAGGGCTTAGATTCTTATATTAAAGCTCAAGAAAAGCTAGTTAAAAGATGTGATGATGTTTTTTTAGAAACTCATGCAATTTCCATAACTGGGGATTGTGGATTTGTTGAATGGACTATGGGTTTAAAAATTATGGGTAAAGAATTTATTTATCCAGGAACTACTCGTTTATTATTTGGTGAAAATGGATTAATAAAAGAGCACAGAGATTACTTTGATTTTTGCGGCCCAACTTTTGGACCAGTTCCTATTTTAGGACCTTTTATAAGATGGCTTTATAGTAAATTTGTATCTTGATTTTGTTTTCTATTAGAAACTTAGGTCTTTATATCTCACGAATAAGTAAATTTTGAGAAGTAACTTCTTTAAAATCAAATTGAGAATAAAACAATTTTTTATTTGTTGTCATTAAATATAATTTTTTTGTATTCTTAATTTTTTTAGAAGATAAAAGATTTTTTATAATTAATGTACCAAAACCTTTGCCTTGGTGATTTTGATCTATAACAATATCCCAAAGTACTCCGCGGTAAATCCCATCGGTTAAAGCTCTACCAAAACCAACTATTTCCTTACCAACCCAAAGACTTATTACGACATCACTGTTAGCAAGACATTTTTTTAGATCATAAATTGTTCTATTTTTTGCCCAGAAAGCATTGCTATCTAGAAATTTTTGTAGCTTAATCAATCCGTTTGTTGGTTTAAGATTAGGACCTAATCCAAAAATTCTTAATCCTAAAGCTCCTTTAGCATGTTTGATTAGAGATATTTCTTTCATGTATTAAAAAGATTTTTGAAAAGTGATATCAGCCAGGTTATTTTTGTGACTTCAATCTAAATACCTTAATCGATCGTTTCTATAAAATAAAGAGATAAAAAATTTCTTGATTCTGTTGTAACGCACTAATTTATAATGTTTGTAATAAGATGAATTTTTTAAGGACTTTGACTTATGCTAAAACTTTTGTTGGGAGATCCGAATACACGAAAGTTAAAGCGCTATCAACCAATAGTGGAAGAGATAAATTTTTTGGAAGAAGAAATTTCTCAATTGACTGATGATGAGCTTAGAAAAGAAACTCAAAATCTTAAATCAAATATTTCAGCAGAATTAGATTTTAAAAAACAAAAAGAACTCCTAGAAGAATTTCTTCCTAAAGCCTTTGCAATCGTAAGAGAAGCAAGTAAACGTGTTCTAGATATGAGACACTTTGATGTTCAGTTAATAGGCGGGATGGTTTTAAATGAGTGTCAAATTGCTGAGATGAAGACTGGAGAGGGAAAAACTCTTGTCGCAACATTACCTTGCTATCTTAATGCTCTTACGGGGAAAGGTGTTCATGTTGTTACTGTCAATGATTATTTAGCTAGAAGGGATGCGGAGTGGATGGGACAAGTGCATCGTTTTTTAGGTTTATCCGTTGGTTTAATTCAGCAAGATATGAATCCAGTTGAGAGAAAGAAAAATTATGATTGTGATATAACTTATGCTACAAATTCAGAATTAGGATTTGATTATTTAAGAGATAATATGGCTACCGATATTAGTGAGGTAGTTCAAAGAAAATTTAATTACTGCGTAATTGATGAAGTTGATTCAATATTAATTGATGAAGCCAGAACACCTCTAATTATTTCTGGCCAAGTTGAAAGACCACAAGAAAAATATCAAAAAGCTGCAGAATTATCTCTGGCATTAGTCAAAGCAAAAGAATTAAGTAAAGATGGTATTGATCCAGAAGGTGATTATGAAGTTGATGAAAAACAGAGAAGTTGTATATTAACTGATCAGGGTTTTGCAAAATGTGAAGAGTATTTGGGAGTTAATGATTTATATAATCCTCAAGATCCTTGGGCGCACTATATTACTAACGCTTTAAAAGCTAAAGAATTATTTATTAAAGATGTGAATTATATTATTAAGAATGATGAGGCTGTCATAGTTGATGAATTTACTGGTAGGGTAATGCCAGGGAGACGTTGGAGTGATGGACAACATCAGGCAATAGAAGCGAAAGAGAATCTTAAAATTCAGCCTGAGACTCAAACTTTAGCATCCATAACTTATCAGAATTTTTTCCTTTTATATCCTGGTTTAGCAGGAATGACGGGAACTGCAAAAACTGAGGAGGTTGAATTTGAAAAAACTTATAAATTAGAATCAACAGTTATACCGACAAATCAAATAAGACAGAGACAAGATTGGTCTGATCAAGTATTTAAGACTGAGATTGGCAAATGGAAAGCCGTTGCTAAAGAAACTGCACAAATTCATAGAGATGGTAGACCTGTTTTAGTTGGTACGACAAGTGTTGAAAAAAGTGAATTATTAAGTTCACTTTTATCTGAAGAAAAAATCCCACATAATTTGTTAAATGCTAAGCCAGAGAACGTTGAACGTGAGGCAGAAATTGTTGCTCAGGCAGGAAGAGCAGGGGCTGTTACTATCGCGACTAATATGGCTGGAAGGGGAACAGATATAATTCTTGGCGGTAATAGTGATTATATGGCAAGGCTTAAATTAAAAGAAATTTTAATTCCTTTGTTAGTCAAGCCTGATAATGAGCATAAGCCACCAATACCTAAACAAAGAAATTCAAAATCTAAGGGTGGCTTTTCTACAAAATCTGGTTCAAAGTTGAAGAAGAATATTTCAAATTCTTCAACAAGTCTTTTCCCCTGCAAACTAGATGAAGCAATTGAAAAGAAACTCTCTCTATTATCTGATGAACTTGTTAAAAATTGGGGAGATAGACAACTTTCTGTCTTGGAGCTTGATGACAGGATAGCTACAGCTGCAGAAAAAGCACCAACTGATGATAACTTGATCAAGCTTTTGAGAGAATCTTTGTCTGATGTAAAAAAAGAATATGAAAAAGTTTTGATTCATGAAGAACAAAAAGTAAGAGAAGCTGGTGGTTTACATGTCATTGGGACTGAAAGACATGAATCAAGAAGAGTGGATAATCAACTTAGAGGAAGAGCAGGAAGACAAGGTGATCTTGGAAGTACAAGATTCTTTTTATCCTTAGATGATAATTTATTAAGGATTTTTGGAGGTGATAGAGTAGCAAATCTAATGAATGCTTTTAGGGTTGATGAAGATATGCCTATTGAGTCAGGAATGCTTACTAGGTCTCTAGAAAGTGCTCAAAAGAAAGTTGAAACTTACTATTACGATATTAGAAAACAAGTTTTTGAATACGACGAAGTAATGAATAATCAAAGAAAAGCAGTTTATGGCGAAAGACTAAGAGTATTGAAAGGAATTGATTTAAAGAGACAAGTAATAGGATATGGAGAAAGGACAATGATTGAAATTGTAGATGCTTACATTAATCCTGATCTTCCACCTGAAGAATGGAATATTGATCAATTAATTTCTAAAGTCAAAGAATTTATATATTTATTAGATGATCTTAAATCTGATGATATTAATTTACTTTCAATAGAAGAATTAAAAAACTATCTTCAAGAGCAGTTGCGAATAGCTTATGATTTAAAGGAATCACAAATAGAGAAGATTCGTCCAGGATTAATGAGAGAAGCTGAAAGATTTTTCATTTTGCAGCAAATCGATAATTTATGGCGAGAACATCTTCAATCCATGGATTCCTTGAGGGAATCAGTCGGATTGAGAGGTTATGGTCAAAAAGATCCATTAATCGAATATAAAAACGAAGGATATGATATGTTTCTCGAAATGATGACAAATATGAGACGAAATGTTATATATTCAATGTTTATGTTTCAACCTAAAACTGACGTTAATGAAAAAAATTAAATCAATATTTATTCATCTCCAAGAAATTCAAAAATTTCTTTGTCTTTAAGATTTTGAGAATCACCGAGTTTAGAAATATCAATAGATTCTGAACTGGCTATACATTGTAGAGTTTTTTGTAATTTAAGAATTTCATTTTCAAGAGTGTCTATCCTATCCATTAAATTTTTTATCACATTAGCCTCCGCATCTGGTAAGGCAGAGTGAGCTAACGGATTTACTTTGACACCACTTTGATGCACTACCCTTCCGGGAACTCCAACCACAGTGCTATTTCCCTCTACATTTCGTACAACTACTGAACCAGCACCAATACGGGTATTAGATCCTACCGTGATGGATCCAAGAACTTTTGCGCCCGCTCCGACTACAACATTTTCCATTAAGGTGGGGTGTCTTTTGCCATGGCTTTTACCAGTACCTCCTAATGTCACTCCTTGATAAAGCAAACAGTTATTTCCTATCTCAGCAGTTTCACCAATTACAACGCCCATTCCATGGTCTATGAAAACCCTTCTACCAATTTTTGCTCCAGGATGGATTTCAATACCTGTTGCTAGCCTATTAAGATGACTTAGTAAACGGGGAATCAAAGGAATCTTTAACTGCCATAATTTATGCGTAAACCTATGAATAACTATTGATTGAAAGCCTGGGTAGCAAAGAAATATTTCTATTATTCCTCTTGCGGCAGGATCTCTCTCTCTGATAATTTCTATATCTGATTTAAAAGTTTTCAACACCATGGTCTAATTAATAACTCCTATTTCTTTTTTTAACTGATTTATTGTTTCGATACTTAAATAATTTTTAGCACATATTATTTGAGGTAATCTCATCAATTGAGAACGATTTTTCAATAATGTGTTTTCTACAACTGACAAACTAGGTCCATCGCATACTATATGGTTAGAAGCCTTTAAAAGTGATAGTAATCTACTGTTATTGTCTGAGATCGCCGTCATAAGCATTAATTCACTGCCTCTCATGCTGTGTATGATAACTTCTGCTGCTCTTAATAAACCAGGGCTGATGCTAACAATGCCCACACAATTTCCAGCATTTAATTCCTTGAGGATTTTCAATTCCTTTTGAAAGTCGCTCAAGTCAACCGCAATAGCGCGCACTCCATGTTGCTTAGCAACTTTTTCTAGAGGCTGTAAAAAATATCTGCTTGTGACAATAGTACCATTATTTGAATTACTCAAAACTTTTTCTAATTCTTCCATAGGAACAACTTCTACTGGTACATTAACAGTTGTGGAAAGGTCTTCTGCTATTAACATAGAAGCGCCAATATCCTCTCTAGGGGTACTGACTATGATTCTTGATCCGCACTTAATACGCCAATCAATTTCATTAGTCAATATATCTCTTGCTTCTTGTAAAGTGCATCCAAGATTTATCAAGTTGTCAATAACCTTCTTTGCTTCTTGATCTGGTGGTTTACTTATCTTATCTTTTGAATAAACTGATTTTTTCAATTCTCTTTTAGTAAGATTATCCCTTACATAGATACCTGATCCAGCTATTGCTTCTACAACTCCATCTATTTCTAGTTGTCTGTATACTTTACTTATAGTATTCCGATGAAGTCCAGTCTGCATTGCAAGTTGCCTTGTGCTGGGAAGTCTGTGTCCAGGTGGATAATGTCTTGCTGCAATTGCAAAACAAATTTGATTATATAGTTGAGTAGATGCTGGGATATCACTTTCTTGTTGAATATGGAATCTCACTTTCAAAAAACCCTGACTAATTTATTTTTGACCATAGTGACACTTTAATATTCGTCATACTCTTTGATAACAATTTTTCACCCATCATCTTTTTTTATGAGAGGAGTTTTTCGAGGGCTTAAAAACATAATCATGTTTCTCCCTTCTTTTTTTGGTCTTTGTTGAACTTCTGATTCTTCTTCTAAATCATTAGCCATTTTCAAAAGGAGTGTTTCAGCTAAATTTGAGTGTTGAATTTCTCTGCCCCTAAAAATTACAGTACATTTAACTTTGTCTCCCGATTTTAAGAATTTAGTTGCTTGACCTATGCGGACATCGTAATCATGCTTATCAATTTTGTATCTCATTTTTACTTCTTTAACTTCTGTTTGATGGGATTTTTTCCTTGCCTCTTTAGCTTTCTTTTCTTGTTCAAATTTATATTTTCCGTAGTCCATTATTCTACAAACAGGAGGATTTGCTTTTTCGCTCACCAAAACCAAATCAAGTTCTCTTTGAGATGCTATTTCTAATGCTTTTAATCTATCTATGACACCTAATTGTTTTCCATCTGAATCAACAACTCTCAATTGAGGATATTTTATTCTTTCATTTATATTTGGTAGCTCTCTAACGGGAGCGCGGCGGTCAAAGCGTGGACGTGGTGGCATTCAGTTAATTTAATAATTTGATTGGATGATGAAAAAAATCTATTTCTATAAAGTTAGCTTAAAAAAGACTCTATTTTAATTATTGCATCTTTTAGTAGGTTTTTGTTATTAAGCCAAAGAGGATTATTTTTATTGCGAAACCAGGTTTTTTGTCTTTTTGCAAATTGGATCGTTTTTGTTGTAGTTAACTCAATCGCTTTGTCAATTGTTAAATGGTTATTTAAAACATCCCTGGCTTCTCGATAGCCAATGGTTTCTAGTATTGGCAAATCAAATCCGTACTTAGAGATAAGATAGTTCGTCTCCTCAATAATTCCAGATAAAAACATATTTTTTGTTCTTTGTAAAATTCTTTCTTTTAAATTGTCTCTATCTAATCCTAGTTCTAGTATTCTCCAGTCAGGTGGTTTTTGAGATTTCAGAGTTGACAAAGGTTTACCTGTTACATAGAAGACTTCTAAAGCTCTTATTGTTCTAATTTGATCAGCAAAATTAATTTTTTTTGTTGATAATGGATCACAATTTTTTAACAATTCCCAACATTTTTTCTGACCAAGTTCTTCTAATTGTTTTCTCAAATTTTTTTGGGGAGGGACATCAGGTAGAAAAAACCCTTTTGTTATTGAGTTCATATACAATCCACTCCCTCCAACAAGAAAAGGTAAGTTATTTTGTTTAATTTCTCTATTTATTGATTTTTGCGCAATTTCTTGAAATTGTTTTACATTAATTGGATGGATTGGCTCCTCAATATCTATTAAATAATGTTTTATTTGTTGTTGTTGTTTTTTAGATGGTTTGGCTGTTCCAATATCCATAGACTTATAAATTTGCCTCGAATCGATGTTGTGTATATGAGTTTTAAAATATTCTGCAATTTCTATAGCTAATTCTGTTTTGCCACTTGCAGTAGGCCCAATTAAAATTATTACTTGAGGTGGGATTGAAGACATATTAATTTATGTAGAAAAAAATATTAGCTATATAATTAAAGTGTTTAAATTTTTCATTGACTTCGAGCCTTTATCTTATAGCGGTGGTAAGTTTAATGAAAGACCTTTTAAAAATAAAATTTTAAAAGTTTAATATTTTTTTTTATATTAAATGAGTGAGGACAAAAGATCTAATAAAATCTCGAATGATTATGGCGCGGAACAAATTCAGGTTTTAGAAGGTTTAGAACCAGTTCGTAAACGCCCTGGGATGTATATAGGTTCTACAGGGCCTAGGGGATTACATCATTTAGTGTATGAAGTAGTTGATAACTCCGTTGATGAAGCTCTGGCAGGACATTGTGATCACATAGAAATAGTTCTTCGAGCAGATGGTGCTGCTTTAATTTCTGATAATGGACGAGGTATTCCAACAGATATTCATCCAAGAACAGGGAAAAGTGCCTTAGAAACTGTATTAACTGTTCTTCATGCAGGAGGTAAATTTGGAAGTGGAGGTTATAAAGTTTCAGGGGGCTTGCATGGAGTAGGAATATCTGTCGTTAATGCTTTAAGCGAATGGGTTAGTGTCACTGTTTATAGGGATGGTCACGAATTCAATCAAAGATTTGAAAAAGGTTTATCTAAGGGTGAATTGCAAACTAAAAAGCAGATTGGCAAATCATCTAAGAAAGGAACAACTATTTGCTTTAAACCCGATAAAACAATTTTTTCTGGAGGAATTGAATTTGAATATGCTCTTCTTTCATCTAGATTAAGAGAACTAGCTTATCTTAATGGAGGAGTAAAAATTGTTTTTAGAGATGAAAGAAATAAATTATCAGATGGTTCTTTTAAAGAAGAAATTTACTTATATCAAGGAGGAATTAAAGAATATGTTGAATACATGAATGCTGAAAAAGAGTCCATTCATCCTGAAATAATTTATGTTGACTCACAGAAAGAAAATGTATACGTTGAAGCAGCTTTGCAATGGTGTTCAGATGTGTATTCAGATAATATCTTAGGATTTGCAAATAATATTAGAACTATCGATGGTGGAACTCATATAGAAGGGCTAAAAACAGTTCTGACAAGAACTTTCAATAATCTTGCGAAAAAGAGAGGAAAAAGAAAAGATATTGAAAAAAATTTAGCTGGCGAAAATATTAGGGAGGGATTGACTGTTGTTTTATCTGTAAAAGTTCCAGATCCCGAATTTGAAGGGCAAACAAAAACAAAATTAGGAAATACTGAAGTGAGAGGAATTGTTGACTCTCTGATTGGCGATGCTCTCACAAAATATATGGAATTCAATCCTGGAATTTTGGACTTGATTCTTGAAAAAGCAATTCAATCTTTTAATGCAGCAGAAGCTGCGAGAAGGGCTAGAGAGTTAGTAAGAAGAAAAAGTGTTCTAGAAAGTTCTACCTTACCAGGGAAATTAGCAGATTGTAGTTCTAGAGATCCCTCAGAATCAGAAATTTATATAGTTGAAGGAGATTCAGCTGGAGGTTCTGCAAAACAAGGACGAGATAGAAATTTTCAGGCTATTTTGCCTCTCAGGGGTAAAATTCTTAATATTGAAAAAACTGACGACACTAAAATTTATAAAAATACAGAAATACAGTCATTAATAACAGCTCTAGGATTAGGAATAAAAGGAGAGGAGTTCAACGAGAGCTCTTTGAGGTATCACAGGGTCGTAATCATGACTGATGCGGATGTTGACGGTGCTCATATAAGAACTTTATTATTGACATTTTTTTATAGATACCAAAGAGAGCTTGTTGAGAAAGGCTTTATATATATTGCTTGTCCCCCTCTATATAAAGTTGAAAGAGGTAAGAATCATAATTACTGTTATAACGAGAATCAATTAAAGGATACAATTGAAGGTTTTGGAGAAAATGCAAATTATAATATCCAAAGATTCAAGGGGTTAGGTGAGATGATGCCAAAACAATTGTGGGATACAACTATGAATCCTCAAACGAGGATGATGAAAAGGGTTGAAATCGAAGATGCACTTGAAGCCGACAGAATATTTAATATATTAATGGGAGATAAAGTGGCACCAAGAAGAGAATTTATTGAGACTCATAGTAGTAACTTAGATATGGCTACTCTAGATATATGATTAATCATTTTTTAAAGAATTTTTGCTTAATTACATTTGCATTAATTGCTCCAATCACATTACCTGCTGGGGGAATCCAAAAAAGTTTAAATCAAAATAAGTTTCCTCAAAAAACAAATGAAATTATATTGAGTTTCAATACCTCTCTTTATTCTTACCCTCAAATTAATGCTAACAAATTATTATTTCTTGATGCGGGTTCAACTTTATCAGTATTACGAAGCTGGAAAGTCAGCAAAAGTGAAACTTGGGTTAGGGTTGAATTAGCTTCTAATAAATTTTTAGAGGATCCTAATAAGATTTTAAAAGGCTGGATAAAAATGTAAATTTTGGTTTTTAGTTCAATATTTATACTTTTATTTGGCAGTACTTTTGGATTAATACTGAGAATATTCATACAAAATAATTTTAAAAAAAGTATAAGCTTTGGAATTCAAAATACAACAATAGTAAATTTGTTATCATCTTTTTTATTAGGAATTTTAGTAGGATTCAATTTTACTAAGAACGAAATATTAGTATTATTTTATAGCGGTTTTTTAGGATGTTTTAGTACATTTTCTTCATTTATATATCAACTATTTAACTTATTTAAAAAGAGAAAATTTTTAACATTATTTTTCCACTACATCGAAGTGATAATTTTTTCTTTCCTTTTCTTTTATTTGGGTTATTTTGTTATTCAGTTTTTTTAAAGTGAAAATAAATAATTTTATTTATATTCTTTTCGCTTGTTACCTAGCTACTTTTTTAAGATTAATTATTAATAACAACTTTTTTATTTCAATAATTGGATCATTTTTAATTGGTTTTTTGATCAATAAAAGATTAAGTTCTTCAATTGAAAAAATTTTATTTAGTGGTTTCTTTTCTTGCTTTACATCCTTTAGCGGATTTATATATTTTTTGTACAAAATCTTAAATCAAGGGGATTGGATAAAATTTATAATTTTTTTTAATTTAATCATTATGGTAAATTTATTCACAATGTTTTTTGGGTTTTGGATCAGTAGAAAAATTACTTAGATTTCATATAATAGTGTTGTTACTTTGACAAGGAATTATATTTATGAAAGAAAATAATCTTGAAACAGTTACATCCTTATCTTCAGACTTAAGTACGAGAGAAAATATTACTTTTAAACTTGAAGAATTACTAATCGCGGGAAATTATGATGAAGCTAAGTTACTTTTAGAGCCTTCCCAACCTGTTGATATTGCAGATGCTATTGGAAGCCTTCCATTAATATTACAGGCATTAGCATTTCGATTATTAAAGAAAAATGAAGCAATTGAGGTTTATGAATATTTAGATCCAGTAGTTCAACAAACTTTATTAGAAAGACTTCGTTCAGGAGAAGTTTTAGAAATCGTTGAAAAAATGTCTCCTGATGATAGGGTTCAACTCTTTGATGAATTACCTGCAAAAGTTGTAAGAAAATTTTTGTCTGCTCTTAGTCCTGGTGAAAGGAAAGTAACAGCTGAATTACTTGGATATGAGCCTGAAACTGCTGGAAGATTAATGACAACTGAATTTATAGACCTTAAAGAGATGCAAACAGCAGAAGAGGCTCTTTCTTTAGTTAGAAAAAGAGCCCCATTTACTGAAACTATCTATAGCTTATATGTTACAGATAAAGAAAGACATTTAACTGGGATTCTTTCTTTAAGAGACCTTGTGACTGCTGATCCTTCTAAACCAATTGGAGAGGTTATGACAAGAGATGTAGTGAATATCTCTACTAACACGAATCAAGAAGAGGTTGCTAGAGCAATACAAAGATATGATTTTTTAGCTCTACCAGTCGTTGATAAAGAAAAAAGACTTGTTGGTATAGTTACTGTTGATGATTTAATTGATGTAATAGAACAAGAAGCAACAAGAGACATTTATGCAGCGGGGGCAGTACAACCTGGCGATGAAGATGATTACTTCCAAAGTAGTTTGTTTACGATTGCTCGAAGAAGAATTTTATGGTTATTAATTTTGGTTTTGGCAAATGGTTTAACGACAAAAGTTATAGCTATGAATGATCAAATACTAAAAGAAATAGTTTTATTGGCTGCATTTATTCCACTACTTATAGGTACCGGGGGAAATGTTGGTGCTCAAAGTTCAACGGTTGTCATTAGAGGTTTAAGCACTCAAAAATTGAAGTCACTGGGTGTAATCAAGGCAGTAGTTAAGGAGGCAATAACAGGCGCTCTTTTAGGTGTTTTCATGATGTTTGTAGTATTTCCCTTTGCTTGGTGGCAAGGAGAAGGGCCTTTAATCGCCTCTGCGGTGGGAATAAGTTTGATTTCTATAACAACATTAGCTGCTACAACAGGAGCGATCCTCCCTTTATTGTTTGACAGAATGAAATTGGATCCAGCCTTAATGTCCTCCCCTTTCATTACAACTGTCACTGATATTGCTGGTGTATTTATTTATCTCAGTACAGCAAAATGGCTATTAAACTCTTCATTAGTCTAAATTAACTAGGTATTTATTCTCATTTTTGTAAAAATGTGGATTTTTTTGTTTAACTTTACATTTCTTAATGGTATTGTTTACAAAACATCATCTAACTTTAATGTCTTCTGAAACAATAAATGAAAATAAACTAGCCTCAATCGCAAGTATCAAGGCTAGTAATGATGTAGATCTTGTCAGATCATACTTGAGGGATATTGGAAGAGTTCCATTACTATCGCATGAGCAAGAAATTACTCTAGGTAGACAAGTTCAAGAGTATATGGAAGTTGAAAGAGCAGATTTAGAAATTACTGAACTTACAGGAGATAAGCCTAGCATTGATGATTTATCGGCCAAATTAAATTTATCTACTTCCATCATCAAAAAAAGATTAAGAGCTGGACAGAGAGCTAAAGAAAGAATGGTTGCAGCCAACTTGAGATTGGTAGTAAGCGTTGCTAAAAAATATACAAAAAGAAATATGGAACTCTTAGATTTAATTCAGGAGGGAACAATAGGATTGGTGAGAGGAGTTGAAAAATTTGATCCAGCCAGAGGTTATAAGTTTTCAACATATGCATACTGGTGGATTAGACAAGGTATTACAAGAGCAATAGCTGAGAAAAGCCGGGCAATAAGACTACCAATTCATATAACTGAAATGTTGAATAAGTTAAAAAAAGGTCAAAGAGAGCTTAGTCAAGAAATGTCTAGGACTCCAACTGTAAGTGAACTTGCCAAATACGTAGAGCTTCCTGAAGATGACGTTAAAGATTTAATGTGCAAAGCTGGCCAGCCAGTTAGTCTTGAAACTAAAGTTGGTGACGGTGAAGATACTGTTTTATTAGATTTACTGGCAGGGGGCGAGGATTTACCAGACGAACAGATAGAGATGGATTGCATGAGAGGTGATCTGCATTCTCTTTTACATCAATTGCCTGATCTTCAATGTAGAGTTTTAAGAATGAGATACGGAATGGATGGTGATGAGCCAATGTCTCTTACAGGTATAGGAAGGGTACTAGGAATAAGTAGAGATCGAGTAAGAAACTTAGAACGAGACGGGCTTAGAGGGTTGAGAAGACTCAGTGATAATGTAGAAGCTTATTTTGTTTCCTGAATAAATTCATTTATTAATTTATTTGTTCTTTCAGGTTCTTCATCATGAGGACAATGCCCGGCCCCATTTATAATATCTAATCTTTTAATATTCCTGAATTGCTGCTTCCATTCTTTCGCTTCATTTAGAGATTCCCAAGGATCTTTTTCTCCCCAAATCAATTGGATTGGAGCATCAACCTTATTGAAAAGGTCAGTAGCAAGATAGTCATCAAATAAGTTAATAAAACCACGAAATGCTTCTTTAGAGTTTTTTCTTTGAGAGGGTTTAAAAAGTATTTCAATCAATTCTTTATCAATATTTTTTCCTGAAGGGTAAGCTTGTTCGAGTATCTTCTTTATAACTCTTGGATTAGCAGCTCTTGCAAAAAGTGTATTACTAATTACTCTTTGTCTGACTATCGTTTTAAGAACTGGTCTAAGAAGATTCATTAAGATATCACTTTTTTTTAAACGTTTATCATCCATAGTTCTTTGTGCACAATCAATCAAGATTACACCTTTGCAATTATCTTTCAGGATTGCAGCAGTTTTCAATGCAATCACACCACCAATTGAATTTCCAACCAAGTAAACAGGAGATTTTATTACCTCTGCACAAAATGTTGATATTTGATTACCCCATAAGTCAAATGAATATTTAACTGAGTTTTCTTTATTAGGTTCGTAATTTAATAAAGCACTAGGCTGGCTGCTTTTCCCAAATCCTAATAAGTCAATTGCGTAGCAGTTAGAAAATTTACCAAGAAAATCTTGATTATGTCTCCAGTGATTTTTTGATGCCCCAAATCCATGAATCAACAAAATTTTAATATTTTTTTCAGAAGTAGATTCTTTTGATAAAGACCAAGAAATTTCCCAATTTTTCCACTTCCAAGTTTCAGATTTATTTAAAGACACTATGAATATGCTTTTAATTAAACTTTAATTCAAAAAAAAATTATTCGTTTTTAGATAAATTATTCTTAGTAAAGAAAAAGGATCCATTTCATGAAAAAGAAAAAGGTCATATGTATTGGAGAGGCTGTAATAGACAGAATTAGAAATAAGTCAAATCAAGAATTTACCGATTTTTTGGGTGGTGCGCCTGCAAATGTTGCTTGTGCATTAAGAAAATTAAAAATAGAGTCAACATTTATAGGAAGTTTGGGTAGGGATTTTTATGGAAAAAAATTTATTACGCAATTTAATGAATTGGACGTTAATTTAGATTTCTTGCAATTAGATAATGATTCATCTACTCGCGTGGTCAAAGTAGATAGAGATCAATTTGGAGATCGTTTTTTTTCAGGCTTTGAGGAAAGTCCTCATCCATGCTTTGCAGACGAAGTTCTTAGTAAGAAATTAATCGAAAAAGAAATTTTAAATTTGGAGAAATCTTTTCTAGAAACAAAATATTTGGTTACAGGAACGATCTTATTATCATCTCCAATATCAGCAGAGACTATTTTTTTTCTTCTTGAACAGGCTAAAAAATTTGAAGTCAAAATAGTTATTGATTTGAATTGGAGAGAGGTCTTTTGGGATCATTCAAGTTTTTCTTCAGAAATTAGTGAAGTCTTGAGAGTAAGTTTAATCAAGAAATTTTTAAATCATGCAAATGTTTTAAAACTTGCTAAGGAAGAAGCAACTTTGTTTTTTGAGGATGAAAATCCTATGCTAATTTCTCAAAAATTGTCTAAACAACCAGATGTAATAATTACTGATGGGAAAAATCCTGTTTCGTGGTTTATCAATGGATTGCAGGGAATTACCGAAACTCCTACTTCACAAAAAATTGTTGATACAACTGGTGCGGGCGATGCTTTTCTTGCTGGCTTAATTTCAAAATTAATTTCTTCTGGTTACCCTTCAAATGAATTAGAGATAAACAACTATATCAAATTCGCTAGTGTTTGTGGATTATTAACTTGTCTTGGTGAAGGCGCCATTGAGCAACAACCATATTACAGGAAGGTTAATAAATTCTTGGGATCTCTTATTTCGTAGTTTCTTCCGTAATGTTTTGCGTAACTAATTTCTATTCTCCAAAAATTTTGAATAATTGGTTCTATTAGTTCTGGCCATTCAATAACTAAAATTGCTTGTCTTTGTATTGCCTCTTCTTCTTCTGAAAAAAAAACTTCTTTTGCTGAAGAAATTTCTTCTAACCTGTATAAATCAAGGTGAATTAGCGGAATTGTTCCTGAAGCATAGTGATGCGATATAGCAAATGTAGGGCTTGTAATGTCTTCAGAGATAGACAGCCCTTTGGCAATACCCTGCACGAATGAAGTTTTCCCGGCTCCAATTGGACCCTTCAATAAAACAATTGATTGAGAATTTAATTTGTGTGAGAGTTTTTCCCCTAAATTTAAAGTCTGTTCAAAATTCTCAACAAACACAAAATTATACAAAAATCATCTATAGTTTAATTGTAAAAGTATTTCCTAAATATGGTAATAGCAAATTCAGTTAAAACATCTACACCAAATTACGTAATTGCTGATATCTCTCTATCAGATTTTGGGCGTAAAGAAATAAAAATTGCCGAAACAGAAATGCCAGGATTAATGTCACTTAGAGATAAATATCAATCTGACAAACCACTCAAAGGGGCAAAAATAGCTGGAAGTCTTCATATGACTATTCAAACTGCAGTCCTAATCGAAACTCTTGTTGATCTTGGCGCAGAGGTGAAATGGGCTTCATGTAATATTTTCTCAACTCAAGATCATGCGGCTGCAGCTATCGCAGATCAAGGAATTCCTGTATACGCAAAAAAAGGCGAGAGCCTTGATGAATATTGGCAGTACACACACTATATCCTTGATTGGGGTGCGGACTCTCCAAATATGATTCTTGATGATGGAGGAGACGCTACTGGCTTGTTGATACTCGGTAGTAAAGCGGAAAAAGATTTATCTGTATTAGATAATCCTAGTAATGAAGAAGAAATTGCTTTATTCAATTCTATTAAGTCTAAGTTAGATAATGATAGTGACTTCTATTCTAGAATTAAGAGTAATATTATTGGTGTCACTGAAGAGACAACAACGGGAGTTGCAAGACTTTATCAGCTGCAAAAGCAGAATGCTTTACCTTTCCCTGCTATCAATGTTAATGATTCAGTAACTAAGAGCAAATTTGATAACTTATATGGCTGCCGAGAATCTCTAGTTGACAGCATAAAGCGTGCGACTGATGTGATGATTGCTGGGAAGGTAGCTTTAGTAATGGGTTTTGGAGATGTAGGTAAAGGTTCAGCTCAGTCTCTAAGAGGACTTGGTGCAATTGTAAAAGTTGCTGAAGTTGATCCAATTTGTGCTCTTCAAGCGGCAATGGAAGGTTTTAGCGTTGTTACACTAGACGATGTTGTGGAAGATATAGATATATTTGTTACAGCAACTGGAAACTATCAGGTAATAACAAACGAAAATCTTGTCAAGATGAAAGATGAGGCCATAGTCTGTAATATCGGCCATTTCGATAATGAAATTGATGTGGCTTCATTAAAAGATTATCCATGGGAAAATATTAAGCCGCAGGTTGATCACATAACTTTACCAAGTGGCAATAAAATAATCCTTTTAGCTGAAGGTAGATTAGTCAACTTAGGTTGTGCCACTGGACATCCAAGTTTTGTTATGAGTAATTCTTTTACTAATCAAGTACTAGCTCAAATTGAACTTTTCAATAAGTCAGAACAATACGAAAAAGAGGTTTACGTTTTACCTAAGCATTTAGATGAAATGGTGGCTAGATTACATCTTGATAAAATCGGTGCAAAATTAACAAAATTAACCAAGGAACAAGCTGATTATATAAATGTTTCTGTTGATGGACCTTATAAACCAGAACTTTATAGATATTAAGTTTGAGTTTAATTTTTATAAATTTACTTACTTCAATTCCTGACTATATTAGCTTGGCTGTTGAAAAGAATTCAACAATTGCATATCTAACAATTTGTCTGGCTATGTTTTTGGAAAACATAATACCTCCAATTCCTTCGGAAATAATAATGCCATTGGGAGGTTTTTTCGTTTATCAACAAAAATTAAATTTCTATATTTTAGTTTTTTGGGGATTAATAGGGACTATTTTAGGATCATTGCCTTGGTACTATTTAGGTAGATTAGTAAATGAAAAAAGACTTTCAAATTTTTTAGATAAAAAAGGAAAATATATGGGTATTTCTTCTAATGATCTAAATAAAAGTAAAAGGTGGTTTGATAAATACGGGGTTTCTTTAGTTTTTTGGGGCCGATTAGTACCAGGTATAAGAACTTTAATTTCAGTTCCCGCTGGCATAGAACTTATGCCATTGAGAAAATTTTTGATTTGGACTACATTTGGTAGCTTGATATGGGTAGCATTTCTTACTTATTCAGGGTATTTATTTGGTGAAAACTATCTAATCATCGAAACTTATTTAGATCAAATTAAATTTATTGTAAAGCCAATTTTAATTTTAATTTTCTTATATTTTTTTATAAAAATACTTGTTAAATTTTTTAAAAATAAATAGAGCTTAAAAAGGAATTTGACTTGAGTTACTACTGTTAGAATATTGGTTATTATCAGACTCTTTTCGGGAGCCTAATAAGTTTAATCTATCTACTCTAACAACTGGTTTATATCTATCTTCTCCAGTATTTTTATCTTTCCAACTATCAATTTTAAAGCTTCCTGTAATTCCAATTAATGATCCTTTTTTCACATAATCTGCGGCTATTTGTGCTTGTTTGCCCCATATTTCTAAATTAAACCAATCCGGCTCTTCATCTCTACTTCTTCTGTTAACTGCTAGTGTGAAATTCGCTACGATGCTGCCTGATTCAAAATATCTGACATCTGGTTCTCTTCCTGCTCTGCCAACAAGGTTAATAGTGTTAATTTCCATAATTTTTTTTTTTAATACTACTCATATTTCAGGATTTTGCTCAAAGTTTTACGTGCTATTCATAACTAAACGAGAGAATTCTGAGAGCTTACCAAAAAATAGATATATTATTTATAAAAAGAATTCTTATTGTGATTTTTAACAGATTTAAATTTTCTAGAGATATTGGCATAGATTTGGGAACGGCCAATACTCTTATACACGTATCAGGAAAAGGCGTTGTTTTACAAGAGCCTTCTGTGGTAGCTATGGATTTAGAAGAAGGGATTCCATTAGCTGTTGGTGAAGAAGCAAAGTTAATGCTGGGAAGAACTCCTGGCAATATAAGAGCAGTAAGACCACTAAGGGATGGGGTTATCGCAGATTTTGATGCTGCAGAACAAATGATAAAAACATTTATTCAAAAATGTAATGAAGGCAAGGGAATAGTAGCTCCAAGAATAGTGATTGGTATTCCAAGTGGAGTTACTAGTGTTGAGCGAAGAGCAGTAAGAGAAGCTGGATTAGCCGGAGCTAGAGAAGTTCACTTAATTGATGAACCTGTTGCAGCAGCAATAGGAGCATCATTACCAGTAACTGAGCCAATTGGGACTATGATTGTTGATATTGGAGGAGGGACTACTGAGGTTGCAGTATTAAGTTTAGGTGGAACTGTATTGAGTGAATCTGTTCGAATAGCAGGTGATGAAATAAATGAGTCAATTGCGCTATATCTTAAAAAAGTTCACAATTTGGTTGTTGGAGAGAGAACTGCAGAAGATATCAAGATTAAAATTGGATCTGCATTTCCAGATGATGATTTTGATAAAACTACTTTAGAGGTTAGAGGTTTACATCTTTTATCTGGTCTACCTAGGTCAGTCACTTTGACATCTGGAGAAATCAGAGAAGCCATGGCTGAAACACTTAGCAAAATAGTGGAAGCTGTAAAAAGAACATTAGAGCGAACCCCTCCTGAACTTGCTGCAGATATAGTCGATAGGGGGATCATGCTTGCAGGAGGTGGAGCTTTAGTGAGAGGAATTAATGATTTATTAAGTCATGAAACAGGGATTTTTACTCACATAGCAGAAAACCCACTGCTTTGCGTAGTGAATGGATGTGGAGAGGTTTTGGATGACTTTAAAAAACTTAAAAGAGTTGTTGATACTCCAGAATTCATAAGGAATGCCATAAGGGATTAATATTATGTTAGGTATCCGACGAATATCTACTAATCGTTGGTGGCATAAAAAGAAAAATTGGATATTGTTTGCGATTTTTTTATTTTTAGTTTTTGTAAGGATATCAAAAGGGTCTTTTTATAAGGATTTTTATTATTTTATTTCAAAGCCTTTTTGGCCTGGTAAATTTCAAAAAGAAATTGTTCTTGAGAGTATAGATCAAGAATATCTAATAAAGTTCAATCTTCTTAAAAAAGATAATCTAAGATTGCGACGAATCTTATCTCTTCAAGAATCATCTAATAACGAAAATATCTCAGCTGCAGTTATTTCAAGAAAAACAGGTAGTTGGTGGAGACAAATAATTTTAAACAAAGGTTCAAAGGATGGAGTAGAAATTGGTAATGTTGTGATTGGACCGGGTGGATTATTAGGTAGAGTAAAGGATACTTCTTTATTCACTTCGTCGGTAACTTTAATAACTTCTCCAGAAAGTAAGTTAGGCGTTTGGTTGGATAGAATTCAGATTAATGGATTACTGGTCGGTTTAGGAGATCATTATCCTAGCCTAATAATTTATTCAAAAGATGCTGATATTAAAGTTGGAGATTTTATATCATCATCTCCTGCAAGTACTTTGTTACCTCCAAATATCCCTATTGGTATTGTCCAATCTATAGATGAGACATTGAAATCAAAAAAAACGGCAAAAATTTCACTTTTAGCAAAACCTCATGTAATTGATTGGGTGCAAATAATAAAGTAAATATTGAATGAATAAATTTTTTTTAAAAAAATTATCCTTCATAAGCTTTATTCTTATCCCAATTATTTTTTTGTGGCACCCTAGTTGGCTTGGATTTTTAGGTATTCAGCCATATTGGCCATTATTTTGGTTATTGCCTTGGTCAATGATTAATGGATCAATAAATGGATTAATATTTGGTTTGTTTTTAGGTCTAATTTTAGATTCTCTAACTTTAGATAATAGTTTTACTCAAATACCAGGTTTAATGTTTTGTGGGTTTTTATTTGGGAGAATTAAATTACATAGTGATATTTTGGTAGGACATTTTAGGTATGGTTTAATTTGTTCTTTTGGAAGTTTTTTATGTGGGACTCTTTATTTTTTACAAATTTTGTTTAGAAATTTTTCAGATAATAATTTTTTAATGTTGATTCCCAGTGTTAAAAATATCTTAGCTGAAGTTTTTTTGACAGGTTTTTTTGCTCCCTTTATTTGCTCCCAACTTTTAAGAGTGTTCAAATTTTCAAAGAAATTGCAGCAATAAATTTCATAAAGAAGTAAAAAGTTTTTGAAAATTTTTTTATTTTTTAATTGTTTTAAATTTTTTTAAACCTACGGAATATCTCTTTGAGGGTTCTTAATGTTATATTTTTAATTGTTAGAATAAAAATTCAATGCAATAATTCTTTGCTTTGAAATATCGAGAAATTTATTTAACTATGTCAAAAGCAAGAATTTTAGTTGTTGACGATGAACCCGCAGTTTTGAAGGTATTAGTTACGAGGCTTCAACTAGCTGGATATCAAGTTTATTCAGCTACTAACGGCGAAGAAGCCCTTGAGTCATTTCACAGGGATTCTCCAGATTTGATAGTTCTTGATGTCATGCTTCCAAAAATGGATGGATTTGCTGTTTGCAGAAGAATTAGAGCAGAATCAGTAGTGCCAATAATATTCTTAACAGCCTTAGAGGCTATTTCAGAGAGAGTAGCAGGATTGGATTTAGGTGCTGATGATTACTTATCTAAACCATTTAGCCCAAAAGAGTTAGAGGCTAGAATTGCTACTATTTTGAGAAGAATGGGTCCAACTGTATCGGTTACTGAAACTAAGGAGGTTCCTTCAGGCAAAGGTGTTATGAAATTTGGAAGTTTAGTTGTTGATACTAATCGCAGACAAGTTTCTAGAGCAGGAGATAGAATCAGCCTAACTTATACTGAATTTAGCCTCCTAGAATTATTGTTTGATGAGCCTGGTAAGGTCGTTCCGAGAGCAGAAATTTTAGAACAGCTATGGGGTTATCCTCCTCGTAGAGCTGCAGATTTAAGAGTTGTAGATGTATATGTAGCTAGATTAAGAGGTAAATTGGAACCAGATCCAAGAAATCCAGAATTAATATTAACTGTTAGAGGAATTGGTTACGCATCTCAGAGAGTTGGCGAAACAGCAACTTCTTTGGCAAGTTGAGCCATAGTCTGATAATTTTATTAAATAAAACAAATATATTAAAATAAATTTTGTCTGAAATAAAAGAAGCCCGCTTACAAAAAGCTAATTCACTGGTTAGTAAAGGATTTGCTTCTTATGCACAGAGTTTTAAAGTCTCACATACTACCAAATTTCTTATTCAACAATTTGAATATTTAGAAAATGGTCAAGAGGAAGACTTCAGCGTTTCTCTTCCTGGCAGAGTGATGGCAAAAAGGGTAATGGGTAAAATTGCCTTTTTCACAATAAGTGATCAAGAAGGTCAGATTCAGCTTTATTTAGATAAAAGGATTATTAATTTAAATTTAGAAAAACAAAAATTACTTTCTTTTGAAGATATTAAGGAAATGGTAGATATTGGTGATTGGATAGGTGTCCACGGAACTATTAAAAAAACTAATAAAGGTGAGCTTTCAATAAAAGTAGAGAAATGGGAAATGTTATCTAAATCATTACAACCTTTACCCGATAAATGGCATGGATTGACTGATATTGAAAAAAGATATAGGCAACGTTATCTAGATTTAATAGTTAATCCTCACTCTAAAAATGTATTTAAAGTAAGAGCAAAATGTATTAGTTTTATAAGAAAATGGCTAGATAATAGAAATTTTTTAGAGATAGAGACTCCAATTCTTCAATCTGAAGCTGGTGGTGCGGAAGCAAGACCATTTATAACTCATCACAATACATTAGATATTCCCTTGTATCTAAGAATAGCTACAGAATTACATCTAAAAAGAATGGTTGTTGGAGGATTTGAGAAAGTATACGAATTGGGAAGAATTTTTCGTAATGAGGGGATAAGTACAAGGCATAATCCAGAATTCACCTCAGTTGAAATTTATCAAGCTTTTTCTGACTATGTCGATATGATGAATTTAACAGAAGACCTCATTAAAGATATCGTAGCTGATGCATGTGGTTCTTTAATCATAAATTACCAAAATAAAGAAATTGATTTTTCTAAACCTTGGTTAAGAATATCTATGAAAGATATTGTTAAACAATATACAGGGATTGATTTTGATTCTTTCAGTGGAGACTTTCAAGCAGCAAAACAAGCCGTTAAAAGTATCAATGTTGATTTCTCTAAAAAGGTAAATACTATAGGAAGACTTTTAAATGAAGTCTTTGAGCAAAAAGTAGAATCAAAACTTATAGAACCTACTTTTGTAATCGATTATCCTGTTGAAATTTCTCCTTTAGCGAGGCCTCACCTTGATAATAAAGATATGGTTCAGAGATTTGAATTATTCATTGTTGGTCGAGAGCTAGCAAATGCGTTTAGTGAGTTAATAGATCCAGTAGATCAAAGAGAAAGAATGCAATTACAGCAATCTCTTAGAGATGAAGGAGATCTTGAGGCGCACTGTATAGATGAAGATTTCTTGAATGCTTTAGAGATTGGCATGCCGCCAACTGGAGGATTAGGCATAGGCATTGATAGACTAATTATGTTAATTACTAATAGCGCATCAATTAGAGATGTAATTCCTTTCCCTTTGTTAAAACCAGAAATAACTTCCAAAAAAAATGAAAAATTACCCTTGAATGAAGTAAAATAGATTAATTAATCCAATACGAAATTTTTTAAATGAGTGGTGAACGTGTTGGTTTCCGTTTCAAACATGCGGATGCAGTAGTAAAAAGAAATCCTCAAGGCCGATCAAGAAGAGGATGGGTTATTGAACCAGTAGAGCAAACTACAAGTAGGGGTACAAAAATGCCTGCATACAAAATTCGCTGGAGAGATAGTGAGAGGCCTGAAACTGTCTTACAGCATATGTTAATTTCAGATCCAGATCCTTCTCCACCTCCAAGTTCAGTCAGTTTAAATTCATAGTTTTAATAATTCTGCATAATATTTTTATCTTTTTAGAGCAGAGTTGATTTCTTTTTTTATACTTTTTTGTTTTTCATCTTGGCGTTTGTCATGTAATTTTTTTCCTTTGCCAATTCCAATAGTTAGTTTTATCCATGAGCCTTTTAAATAAAGAGATAATGGAATAATAGTCATTCCTTTTTTTTCAGTATTGGATTTCATTTTTATTATTTCTTTTTTATGAAGTAGCAACTTTCTATTTCTTAATGGATCATGATTAAAGAAAGAACCTACATTTTTATGTGGTGAAATGTGAACATTTAATAATAAGATCTCACCATCTCTGAATGAACAGTATCCATCTCTTAAATTTGCTTTTCCGTTTCTGATGGACTTTACTTCAGTCCCTAAAAGCTCAATTCCAGCTTCGATTGTTTCAGATATCGCATATTGAAATTTTGCATATCTATTCTCCGCAAGAAGTTTAAAGTTATTTTCTTTATTAGCATTTCTTTTAACTTTGTTTGAATTTTTTGCCATTTTAGTTGTAAAAAAATCTTTCTACTCAGAACAATTGCAATTAACCTTTCATTATGGCAATAATTTCTTCCAATATAGGCGATAATGACTTTTCTCTTCCTAAAAAAGAGCTTAGGCTAGTTGATTCAAAAATCATTCCAGAAGAAAAAAGAAATAATAATCTGAACTTAGCTCGGCCTCTTACTTTAAAAGAATTTATTGGCCAAGAACAACTTAAATCTTCTTTAAGAATAGCTATAGATGCTTCAATTTTTAGAAAAGAACCTTTGGAACATACTCTTTTATATGGACAGCCTGGTTTAGGTAAGACTTCTCTTGCTTTTTTGATAGCTCATGAATTGAATACAAAATGCAGGATAGCGACTGCACCAGCAATTGAGAGACCTAGAGATATTGTAGGTTTACTTCTTGGATTAAAAGAAGGTGAAGTTTTATTTATCGATGAAATACATCGTTTAAATAGGTTAACTGAAGAGTTGTTATATTCTGCAATGGAAGATTTTAGACTCGACTTAACTATGGGTGCTAATAGAGGAGCCCGTTGCAGAACAATTAATCTTCCTAAGTTTACTCTTATTGGTGCGACAACTAAATTAGCCTCAATAAGTGCACCTTTAAGGGATAGATTTGGTATATCTCATAAAATTGAATTTTATACATTTGATGAATTAAAAAAAATAATTATTAATTTTTCACGATTAATAAACCTTAATTTAGATGATGAAGCATCTTATGATTTAGCAAAGATATCTCGAGGGACTCCCAGAATTGCTTTAAGATTATTAAGACGCGTGAGAGATTATGCTCAAGTTGTTCAGAAAACTAATAAGATCTCTGTGAATTTAATAAAAAAAGCTTTAAATTCTTACCAAATAGACGAAAAAGGATTGGATTCTTTAGATAGACACTATTTATCTTTTCTTAACCAAAACAATAATATTCCAACTGGCCTTGATTCAATTGCAGCTGGCTTAGGTGATGATTCTTCAATGTTAGAATTTGTAGTTGAGCCATATCTAATCAAAATTGGTTTCCTCACGAGAACTCCTCGAGGAAGATTGCTTACTGCTTTAGGGAAAAAGTACATTGATTCAAAAAATGATAACTTTTAAAAAATTTAAGGTTTATTTTTTATTAATTTTCTTTATTTTGAATATTTTTTATATTGCACCATGCTATTCAGTATCTTTGAGAGAGGATTTGTTTAAAAATGCATTAGATCTAACTTCAGTTGGGAAATTTAATCTCGCTTTACAAGAATGGAATCTATATCTCGATTCTTATCCTGATGATGCTGCAGGTTTAAGCAATAGAGGAAATGTAAAACTTGTTATTGGAGATGTAGAGGGATCAATAAATGACCAAAATAAGGCAATAAGTTTGAATCCTAGTGAAATAGATCCATACATTAATAGGGGGATAGCAGAGGAAGCATTAGGTCTATGGTCGCAAGCGAAAAAAGATTATATGTTTGTTATTTCGCAAGATAGTAAAAATTTCTCTGCATTATATAATTTGGCTAATGCAGAAGGATCTACATCGCATTGGGAAATAGCAAGAGATTTATTTTCAAAAGCTGCTTTCTATAATCCTGGATTTGCAATGGCTAGGTCAAGTATGGCGTTAGCTGATTTCCAGTTGGGGAACATTGATGAATCTGAAAAAGAATTAAAAAAATTAATTAGACGTTATCCAACATTTGCAGATGCTAGGGCAGCTTTAACAGCTTTGAATTGGTCCAAGGGTGAATTTGGAAAAGCAGAGAGTAATTGGACAGCGGTAACTGAATTAGATCCTAGATATAGTGATGAAGAATGGTTAAAAACAATAAGAAGATGGCCTCCACAACCAATTAAAGATTTAATGAACTTTATCGATTTAAAATAAGTGATGAATAGAGAACAGTTTTATAAAAAAATTGATTCGTTTAATGATGAATTAATTAACTTAAGAAGACATATCCATGCACATCCGGAATTAAGTGGACTTGAAAATCAAACCGCGATCTTGATAAGTGGTTTTTTAAAAAGAATTGGTTGGAATGTTCGAGAATCTATAGGAAGGACAGGAGTTATAGCTGATATTGGGCCTTCAGATAAGGGCATTATAGGTTTAAGAGTGGATATGGATGCTTTGCCAATATTTGAGGAAACCAAATTAAGTTTTTCTTCAAAAGTAGATGGTGTTATGCATGCCTGTGGTCATGATTTGCATATTTCGATTGGATTGGGGGTAGCAAAAATTATTAAGGATTTAAAATTAAATTTTGGGACTCGTATAATTTTTCAGCCCGCTGAAGAAATTGCGAGCGGAGCTAGATGGATGATTAAGGATGGTGCGACTAATGGCTTAACCTATATTTTGGGAGTTCATGTCTATCCCGATTTATCAGTTGGAACTATTGGCATTAAAGAGGGAAGTTTAACTGCAGCTGCGGGGGAGCTCAAGGTCGAGATTAGAGGTAAATCAGGCCATGGTGCGCGACCTCATGAAGGAGTGGATGCTATTTGGGTGGCTTCTAAAGTTATCTCGGGAATTCAAGAATCAATAACAAGGAAGTTAGACCCTTTAGATCCTGTAGTAATAACTTTTGGGAAAATAAATGGCGGAAATGCATTCAATGTTCTTGCAGAAAAGGTTAATTTAATTGGTACGGTTAGATGCACTAATCTTAAAGTATTTAAGAATATTGGTAATTGGCTCAATGAAAATATCACTTCTTTAGCTAATAGTTGCGGAGCTGAAGCAAAAGTAATATTTAGAGAAATTACTCCGGCAGTTAATAATAATTCTGAAATTAATAGAGTCTTCAGAGATTCGGGAATTAAGGTTTTGGGTCAAGAAAATGTTCTCGAATTACAAAAACCATCATTAGGGGCTGAGGATTTCGCTGAATTCTTAAATGAGATTCCAGGAGCAATGTTTAGGCTTGGCGTTTCTAGTTCAAAGGGATGTGCTCCTCTTCATAGTTCTAAATTTGATCCAGATGAAAGAGCTATTGCTGTTGGAATTAAAGTGATAACAGAATCCATAGTAAAATTAAATAGCGAAAAAATTAATACAATTGGTAAATGAAAATTAATAAAAGATTCATCTTATCTTTTGTGGCTCCTTTCATGATCCTCATATCTGCTGTTGGAGTGATATTTAGGGGCAATTCTAGGAAGATCTTTTATTTACCTATTGGCGTAATGGGGGTTGTAATTATTTTGGAGAGGGGTATAAGCAGACAATTGGATAGGAAAAATATTCTAAAAAAGATAAAGTCTTATAAAAAAGCTAAATAAAATCATTTTATTTATTTTTACTCAACATGAGATGACTATTTTTTAGAAAAGAGCTATTAATAATATTAATACTAGGGGTGCTAAGAATTCTAACTTAGCTGAGATCATACCCTTTGAACCTGAATCATTAATTTCGATGCAGGGAAGTGGAGATTTGATCAAACTTTAGTAATAACACTTTTAAAAATTAATAAATTATGAGAAGTTCTTGGATTAAGCCTCGCCTTGGGAAAGGAAATGTAACTCAGATGAACTTTGCGAGAAATGGATATATCACTGAAGAAATGGATTTTGTTGCTAAAAAAGAGAATCTACCTTCTTCTTTAATAATGGAGGAAGTGGCAAGAGGAAGATTAATTATTCCAGCTAATATTAATCATTTGAATCTTGAGCCAATGTCTATAGGTATTGCTTCTAGATGCAAAGTTAATGCCAATATTGGTGCTTCCCCTAATGCAAGTGATATCAATGAAGAAGTAGAAAAGCTCAAACTTGCTGTTAAATATGGTGCTGATACGGTTATGGATCTTTCTACAGGAGGAGTAAATTTAGATGAAGTCCGACAAGCAATTATTCAAGAATCTCCTGTTCCCATAGGAACTGTTCCTGTTTATCAAGCTTTAGAAAGTGTTCATGGTTCAATAGATAGACTAACAGAAGACGATTTTCTTCATATTATTGAAAAACATTGTCAGCAGGGCGTAGATTATCAAACTATTCATGCTGGTCTATTAATAGAGCATTTGCCAAAAGTTAAAGGAAGAATTACTGGAATTGTCAGTAGAGGGGGAGGTATTTTAGCCCAATGGATGTTACATCATTTTAAACAAAATCCTCTCTATACAAGGTTTGATGATATCTGTGAGATTTTCAAGAAATATGATTGTACTTTTTCTCTAGGAGATTCACTAAGGCCTGGATGTTTGCATGATGCTTCAGATGATGCTCAGCTAGCTGAATTGAAGACCTTAGGCCAGCTTACTAGAAGAGCATGGGAACACAATGTTCAAGTAATGGTTGAAGGTCCTGGTCATGTACCTATGGATCAAATTGAGTTTAATGTAAGAAAGCAAATGGAAGAATGTTCAGAGGCCCCTTTCTATGTACTTGGTCCATTAGTAACAGATATTTCTCCTGGTTATGACCATATATCAAGTGCCATTGGTGCCGCGATGGCAGGGTGGTATGGAACTTCTATGCTATGTTATGTCACCCCAAAAGAACATCTAGGACTTCCAAATGCAGAAGATGTACGAGAAGGATTAATTGCATATAAAATAGCTGCTCACGCTGCTGATATAGCAAGACATAGAGCTGGCGCTAGGGATCGAGATGATGAACTTAGTCATGCAAGGTACAACTTCGATTGGAATAAACAATTCGAACTTTCATTAGATCCAGAAAGGGCAAAGCAGTACCATGATGAGACACTCCCTGAAGAGATCTTTAAAAAGGCTGAGTTTTGTTCAATGTGTGGCCCAAAACATTGTCCAATGAATTCAAAGATTTCAGATGAATCTCTAGATCAGCTAAAAGATAAACTTGAAGAATGTAATACTTCAGTCTAGTTATCAATTAGAAGTTACAGAATTTCCTTCGTTTTTTTAACTACGTTTTCGACTGTAAATCCAAAATTTTTCATACATTCTCCACCTGGTGCTGATGCACCAAACCTATCCATAGTGATACAAATACCATCAAAACCTGTATATTTATGCCAACCAAATGAATGGGCAGCTTCTACTACAACTCTCTTTTTCACACTACTAGGTAGAACACTTTCTTTGTAAGATTCTTCTTGCTCTTCGAAAAGTTCTACACAAGGCATAGAAACAACTCTAATTTTTTTACCTAAGCTTGAAATTTCCTTACTTGCTTCAATGCAAAGATTTAGTTCGCTTCCAGTACCAATGAATATTAGATCTGGCGTACCTTCGCAATCCGAAACTATATATCCTCCAAGGGCAACTTTGTCGATCGAGGTATTTTCTTGATTTGGCATACCTTGTCTACTTAAACACAGGGCAGAAGGTCTTTTTCTATTTTGAATAGCAAGTTTATAAGCTCCACTTGTTTCATTTCCATCTCCAGGTCTGAAAACTAGCATGTTAGGCATGGCACGAAGTGAAGGGATAGTTTCAATAGGTTGATGTGTTGGGCCGTCTTCTCCTACACCAATTGAATCGTGAGTTAAGACATAGATTACTCCTAATTCGCTGAGTGCCGAAAGCCTCATTGAACCTCTCATATAATCGGCGAAAACAAGGAAGGTTCCACCATAAGGAATAAGACCACTATTATGATAGGCAATGCCATTAAGTACTGCTGCCATTGCATGCTCTCTTACACCAAAGTGTAAATATCTTTTTTCAGGACTATGAGGCTGAAATGACCCGGTTTCTCCTTTGATGTCTGTGTAATTAGAGTGAGTTAAATCTGCGGATCCACCAATTAATTCAGGCAGGTTAGGACCTAGTGCACCTAAACATATTTGTGAATGCTTTCTGGTGGCTAATCCTTTATCATCAGGTGTATAAGAAGGGAGATCTGAGTCCCAATTTTCAGGTAATTGGCCTTTTAACATTCTGTTTAACTCGGCTCCTTCAGAAGGATATTTTTTTTGATATTCTTCAAATTTAGAATCCCATTCTTTCTCTAAGTTTTCGCCTTTGTTTATTGATTTTCTAAAATGCGCATATACTTCATCTGGTATTTCAAATGCAGGATATTCCCAGTTAAGAAACTCTCTAGTTAATACAGCTTCTTCTTCTCCAACAGCTGCTCCATGAATTCCAGCAGTATCTGATTTATTTGGAGAACCATAACCTATGGTTGTAGAAATTTTAATAATTGAAGGTTTGTCTGTAATTAATTTTGCTTTTTCGATAGCTTCAGTTATTCCTTTAACATCATGATTCCCATCTTCAACGTGTTGTACATGCCATCCATAAGCTTCGTATCTTTTTAAAACATCTTCGGTGAAAGAAACGTCGGTTCGCCCATCAATTGTAATTTGATTATCGTCATAGAGTGCAATTAATTTTCCAAGCTTAAGGTGACCAGCTAATGAGCAGGCCTCTGATGCAATACCTTCTTGATTACAGCCGTCACCCATTATTACGTATGTATAGTGATCAACAATATTGCAATCAGGCTTATTAAATTTAGCTGCTAAGTGAGTTTCAGCTATTGCTAAACCAACTGCATTTGAAATACCAGCTCCAAGAGGACCAGCTGTAACCTCAACACCTTCAGTTTCGAATGTTTCTGGATGTCCAGGAGTTTTTGATCCCCATTGTCTAAATTCTTTTATATCTTCTATGGAAACTGATTTGTATCCTGTCAAATGAAGCAAAGAATATAACAACATACAGCCATGACCAGCTGATAATACAAAACGGTCTCTATTGAACCATTTTGGGTTATTGGGGTTGTGATTAAGAATGTTTTGCCATAATGCATAACCCATAGGAGCACATCCCATTGGCAGTCCAGGATGTCCACTATTAGATTTATTTACTGCATCTACAGCAAGCATTCTTATACTATTTACACAAAGTGATTCTAATGAAACAGATGCAGCGACCATTGTTTTAAAATAAGTTAAGTTTGAAATACAGAATTGGTTGTCTTTAATTCATTTTGCTGAAAGCAAGGCAAACATTGTGACCACCAAAGCCGAAAGAATTAGAAAGAGCAACTCCTACTTGAGCATCTCTCGCATTATTTGGTACATAATCAAGATCACAATCAGGATCTGGATTGACGTAGTTAATTGTAGGAGGGATAAAATTATGTGTCAAAGAAAGTATACAAGCTACAGCTTCGATACCTCCTGAGCCTCCTAGGAGATGACCAGTCATCGACTTAGTAGAGCTTACAGGAATAAGGTAAGATCTGTCTCTAAAAATAGATTTAATTGCAGAAGTTTCATTTTTATCGTTAGCTGATGTACTTGTCCCATGGGCATTTATGTAATCAACTTTTTCGAGGCTAAGACAGGCGTCTTCAATTGCTAATTTGATAGCTGCGGCACCGCCAACCCCGCCTGGAGATGGAGCAGTAATATGATGAGCATCACATGTTGTTCCATATCCAATAATTTCTGCATAAATTCTCGCATTCCTTTTTTGTGCATTTTCTAAAGTCTCTAAAACAAGAATTCCAGATCCCTCTCCAATAACAAATCCATCTCTTTCTGCATCAAAAGGTCTGCTAGCAGTTTGAGGACTGTCATTTCTGAAAGAAAGAGCTTTGGCACTAGCAAAACCAGCTACTCCAAGAGGCGTAATACTTGCTTCTGCTCCTCCACAGATCATTGCATCTGCCTTTCCAAGTTGAAGTAATCTAAAAGAATCACCAATTGCATTTGAACCGGCAGCGCAAGCGGTTGAAACAGAGGAACTTGGTCCTTTTGCTCCCAAAGCGATGGCAGCCAATCCAGTTGCCATGTTTGGAATCATCATTGGAACTGTAAAGGGACTTACTCTTTTAGGTCCTTTATGACTCAATATTTGAGCTTGACTTTCCATAGTTAGCAAGCCTCCAACCCCAGAACCTATAATCACTCCAATTCTTGATGCATTAGCTTCAGTAATTTCAAGTCCAGAATCACTAAATGCTTGCTTTGCAGCAATAACCCCAAACTGGGAAAAACGATCCCATCTTTTGGATTCTTTAGCTTCAATAAAATTTTCAGATTGAAGATTTTTTACTTCTGCAGCAAATTTGCAGGGATGTTGTTCAGGATCAAAGAGAGTAATATCTGAGACCCCATTAGTACCTTTTTGAAGACCGACTAAATATTCATCAATGTTATTACCAATTGGAGTTACTGCTCCGATACCAGTAATAACTACTCGATGGAAATTTGGCATTCTTTATTAACCTTTTTTTTCTTCGATGAATTTTACCGCATCGCCAACAGTTGCGATTCCTTCAGCTGCTTCATCAGGAATTTCAATATCAAATGCTTCTTCTAAAGCCATCACTAGTTCAACAGTATCTAGAGAATCTGCACCTAAATCATTTTGGAAATTTGAATCTGATTTTACTTCTCCAGCTTCAACGCTTAATTGTTCTGAAACAATAGAACAGACTTTTTGGAGGATTTCTTGTGACATAGTTTATGAAAATTACTAATTATCTATATGATTTTATGCCCTAGAGTTAACAAGAGTGAAGCATATCTTAATTTTTTTAATTTCTTTGTAAGACAATAGTATTATAAAACGAGGTTCAAAAGACAATTTTTACATGTCACACGCAGTTAAAATTTATGACACTTGCATTGGTTGTACCCAATGTGTAAGGGCTTGCCCACTTGATGTTTTAGAAATGGTTCCTTGGGATGGCTGTAAAGCTGGCCAAATAGCTTCATCTCCTAGAACAGAAGATTGTGTAGGTTGCAAAAGATGTGAAACGGCATGTCCAACAGATTTCTTGAGTATTCGTGTTTATTTAGGAGATGAGACTTCTAGGAGCATGGGCTTAGCATATTAATTTTTATAGTGCAGTTTTAAGAGAGTCCATTTTTTAGTAAATACGCATTTTATTTCAATATAATTGAAAAAAAAATTCGTATGTGTGGCATAGTTGCTGTAACTGGATATAAAAAAGCTTTACCATTACTAATTAATGGTTTAGAAAAACTTGAATATAGAGGTTATGATTCTGCAGGTATTGCGATAATAAATTCCGAAACAAATTTTATTTCTTGCAAGAAAGCAGAAGGAAAACTCAAGAATTTAATAAGTAATCTTAATGATCACAATATTTCTGGAACTGTAGGAATAGGTCATACTAGATGGGCAACTCATGGAAAGCCTGAGGTTAAAAATGCACATCCTCATACTGATAGTACAGGGAATATAGCAGTTGTTCAAAATGGCATTATTGAAAATTTCCAAGATTTAAAAAATAAATTAGAAAAAGAGGGCATTATTTTTAATTCAGATACAGATACCGAGGTAATTCCCCATCTTATTCAAAGAGAGTTAAATACATTAAGTAAACTTAAGCTTGAGAATAATGGTTCAACATTATTAGTAGCTGTCAGAAATGTATTATCTGATTTAGAAGGATCTTATGCTTTAGCAGTTTTATGGTCTGGTGCTCCAACCTCTTTGGTAGTAGCAAGAAGACAAGCACCCTTGATTATTGGTTTGGGTGAAGGAGAATTTATTTGTGCTAGTGATACTCCAGCCATCGCAAACTTTACAAATATTATTTTGCCTATGGAAGATGAAGAAATAGCTTTATTAACTCCGCTTGGAATTGAAATATATGACTCAAGCAATGAGAGACAATATCGAAATCCAGTTTCTCTAAAAGTCTCAGAGCAAATAATGGATAAGATGAACTTCAAACATTACATGTTAAAAGAGATATATGATCAGCCACAGACTGCAAAAAACTGGTTGGAAAATTATTTAATTAAGAACTTAGATAATGGTCAATATCAAATTAATTATCCTTTTGATACAGAATTTTTTGACTCTATAGAAAGAATTGAAATCATTGCTTGTGGTACAAGTAAACATGCTGCAATGGTGGGCAGCTTTTTATTAGAACAATTTTCAGGTATCCCTACAAATGTCTTTTACGCGAGCGAATTTCGTTATTCTCCACCTCCATTATTGCCAAATACATTAACTATTGGAGTCACTCAATCTGGAGAAACTGCTGATACTATTGCGGCTATCGAGATGGAAATTAAAAGACGTTCCTCAATTGAAGATAAAAAATTTAAACCCAATCTTATTGCAATAACAAATAGAAAAGAGAGTTCTATAGGAAGGCAGGTTTCAAATATAATTGATATCTGCGCAGGAATAGAAGTTGGAGTTGCAGCAACAAAAACTTTTTTTGCTCAATTACTTTCTTTTTATGGATTAGCTATAAAATTTGCTCAAATTAAAGGCAATCAAAGTCTTGATGAAATAGAGAAATTAATAAACGAACTTATAAAACTTCCGCCATTACTGGAAGATCTCTTAGAGAAACATAATAAATCTTCAGAAAAACTAGCACATGACTTTTTTAATATTAAAGATGTTATTTTTTTAGGAAGAGGAATAAATTATCCAATTGCTCTTGAAGGTGCGTTAAAACTTAAAGAAATTAGTTACATCCATGCAGCAGGATATCCTGCTGGTGAAATGAAACATGGTCCAATAGCTTTATTAGATAAAAAAGTACCTGTAATTTCAATTGCCTCCCCAGGGGAGGTTTTTGATAAAGTTATCAGTAATGCTCAGGAAGCAAAAGCTAGAGATTCCTATTTGATTGGGATTGCTCCTGAATGTAATGGAACTGAAATCTTTGATTATTTAATGAAAGTGCCTTCTTCTAATGAATGGATTTCACCTCTACTTAATATATTGCCTTTACAATTATTGAGTTACCATATCGCAGCTCATAGAGGTCTTGACGTGGATCAACCAAGAAATTTAGCAAAAAGTGTTACTGTTGAATAATAAGTTTCTTACAAACTTTTATTTTTTAAATTTATAGTTCCAAAAGTCCATTTGGAGGATTGATGATTAAAAAATTATTTTTTATATCTACCAATGGGACTATTTCTTTAACAAATGGTATGAGAACTTTTTTTTGATTTTTAAATAGTTCAATAACAAGTAAATTATTTTTCTCATTTTCTAAATTGATAACTTTCCCAATTTTTTTTAATTCATCATTTTCTAAAGTTTTGACCTCGAGATTTACAAGTTCTAACAAGTGAAATTCTTCTTCTTGTAATTTTGGTAGTGTATCAGCCTTTACAAGAATTTTAAATTTTTTCAGTTGTTCTGCATGATTTCTTGTATTTATTCCTTGAAATTTAACTATGAAGGTTTCTTTACCAGGCTGTTTGAAACCAGATATAAGTTCTATTTTTGAAGGAGGTTCATTTTCTTTTTGCAACCATCTAATTCCAGGTTTTAAAAATCTTTCTTCAAAATCACTTAGAGATTTAACCTTAACCTTTCCATTAATTCCATGACATGATGTTATCAATCCAACAGTCAACCATTCATTTTTATCTATCATATATTGTATTAAAAAGAGTGTTTTATGGAATTATCTAATAAACCCATACTCCCTGGATCTTTTGTTGTTGTAAAAGACAACAATTCTATCTATAGAGGATACAAAGGGTTTGTACAAAGAGTTACAAAAAAAAGAGCAGCGGTTCTGTTTGAAGGAGGTAATTGGGATAAACTCATAACTTTTCAGCTAACCAATTTAGAAATAGTATAAAAATTAAATTTTACCTATAGTAATAAATTTTTCTATCAAAATTCTAGCTGCATTTGTTTCTGCATTTTTGTGGGACTTGCCAAATGCAGACGATTCTTTTAACCCTTCGATAAATATATCGCAAGAAAATCTTTTAGGGTCACCATTTTTCTTTGAAACTTCAATTATTTTATAGACTGGCAACTCAAAACCTTTACTTTGACACCACTCTTGCAATACTGTTTTTGATTTGAATTTATATGGAGCTTTTAAAAATATTTCTGAATCTTTCTCCCAAATATCATCTAACCAAAGATTTACTTCTTGAATGGAATTAAAGCACTTGTAAACAGCACCAATTAAAGCTTCTGTAGCTTCTCCAATAATTGTATTTTTTGAATTTTCATCACCAAGAGCTTTAGGTCCTTTAATTATTAATTTTTCTATATTAATTTCCCCCCCTAATTTAGTTAACCATTCATCACTTACAATTTGCGCTCTTAGCTCTGATCTTTCTCCTACACTCATTTGAGGATATTTTTTTTCAATAAAATTAGAAGCCGCTAATCTGAGTACTGCATCTCCGAAAAATTCTAATTTTTCATAATTCAATATTTTGTCCTCCGAGGAGTGGATAAATGCTTGATTAAAATTTTGGATAATAGAAATATTTTCAGTTTTAATTATTTCAGAAAATCTTTTTGATTTAATATTCAAAGATTTTAAAAAAGTAGTTATTTGATTAATCCTCTTTGCATTAATTATATTTGTCATCGGATTTGAATAATCATAATAATTAGAAAGCAGGTCATAAGCCGGGTTCTGTTCATCTTAATTAATAAGATGGGCAATCATCTATCTAGGACTAGAATTACTTCATAGTCTCAAGCGGCGCTTAAAAGTAGATTGTTTAATGGTCATAAATCTACTAAGCCTTGCTCCCAGCCGGGGTTTACCTAGCCAACACTTCTCAATGTTGCTGGTGCGCTCTTACCACACCCTTGCACCCTTGCCATACATAAAGTATTAGGCGGTATGTTTCTGTGGCACTATCCTCACGGTTGCCCGCACTGGGAATTACCCAGCAAGCTTGACCATATGGGAGCCCGGACTTTCCTCAAGAAAGTTTTATTTTGGAAACAAAATAAAACTTTCTTGCGATTGCCTCTCCTGCTTTCATTTAGCATAATGCTTAATACTCCAAAAATCATCTATTGGGGCTGTAGCTCAGCAGGATAGAGCAACGGTTTCCTAAACCGTAGGTCGTGGGTTCGACTCCCGCCAGTCCCGTAAAAATAAAAAACTATATGTAGTATGTGTGCAAACTTGCTACTCTCTAGCTAGCGTATAGTTAGTAGTAAATCTTTTATGGCTAAGTTGCATGATATGCGTTTAAAGCTCTTAATTCAACAAGAGCATGAACGCATTTCTAAATCCCAACCTAATGATTTAGATCTTTCAATAGTTCAAGCACGATGCCTTTGCTGGCTTGCTCTTTTGGCTGAAGCTCATGAAGATCAAGCAAATGATGCTGAAAAAAGAGGTGATGCCGAGCAAGCAATGGGATGGTTTGCTGATTCTATGAGACTAAGAGATGTTATTAATCTGGTTACTAGTATTGAGATACCTTTGCCAGATAGTCCAGATTCACTCGATGAAAATGACGAATTATTGGATGGCCCTACAATTTTGCCCAAATAGTGAGATGATATAAAAAGAATTATTTTTTCTTTTGGCTGAAGAACCATGTCAATGCTCTGATTGTCAGAGATTTTATAAAGAGCATGATCGTCTGATTAGAGAATTTCCAACTTTTAAGCAGCAACAAGAATTGAATTGGGCTTCCATACAATCTTTCAGAACCCTTTGTACTAAGATTACTGATCAGTTGCAGAGAGAATTGTCTGAAAGAGAATCAAATGAAGATATCAGTCTAGAAGATAAACATATCTCTGATTCGGAAATTACTGAAGCTTTAGATGAACTTGAAAGTGTTAATGCCTATTTATATTCAATTGAAGCATTAATGGAAAGAATATTTGATACAAAAATTTCAAACAATATCGAATCAAAATTTAAAGAAATTGCAAATGAATTAGCTCCAGACCCATTAAATATGGATAGATTAATTTTGAATAGATTATTTCATCAAACCCCAGATTCCCCAGATAAAAAAAATATTAATTAGTTAATTCTTCGACGTCGCAAGTAATTTCAACAGGCATTGGAGAAACTTTCCAGATGGATTTACAGTACTCTCTAATAGATCTATCTGAAGAAAAATATCCTGATCTAGCAGTATTTAATAATGCCATTTTATTCCAAGATTTTTTGTTATTCCAGCATTCACTGACCACATCCTGTTTATTTAAGTAGTCTTCAAAGTCAGCCATAACAAAAAATGGGTCATGTCCTGTAAGGCTATTTAATAAAGGTTTAAATAATTCTTTATCTCCATTACTAAAGTGGCCAATTTCAATTAGGCGTATAACTTCTTTGAGCTCTGGACATTGATCAATAAAAGTTTGGGGAGAGTAGTTATTATTTTTTAGGTCCATAATTTCGCTTTCAGTTTTACCAAAAAGAAAGAAATTTTCTTTTTTGACAAGATCTCTTAGTTCCACATTAGCTCCATCTAAGGTTCCAATCGTTAACGCTCCATTCATGGCAAACTTCATATTTCCAGTTCCAGATGCTTCTTTCCCAGCAGTTGAGATTTGTTCTGAAAGATCCGTTGCAGGATAAACTATTTCACCAAGTTTGACGTTATAGTCTGGTAGAAAAACAACTCTTAATAAACCATCCATATCTGGATCAGAATTAACTACATCAGCAATACCATTAATGAATCTAATCATCAGCTTTGCCATAAAGTAACCAGGTGCAGCTTTACCTCCGAATATTATTGTTCTTGGGACTTCATACTTGTTTATACCATTTTTGATTCTTAAATATTGGGCAATAATTTGAAGAGCGTTTAAATGTTGCCTTTTATATTGATGAATTCTTTTTACTTGAACATCAAATAAACTAGAAGGGTCAACCAGTATTCCAGTTTTTGAATGAATAAAGCTAGCTAATTTTCTTTTACCATTTAGTTTAGTTTCTTCAAATTTTTGCAAAAAATTGTTGTCATCTTTTTTTTCTTCTAACTTCTTAAGAAGTTCCATATTTGTTATCCAGTTTGGACCAACTTCTTTCTCTAAAAGGTTCGATAGTGATGGATTAGATAGGGCAACCCATCTCCTTGGAGTAACTCCATTAGTTACATTTGTAAATTTTTCAGGCCAAAGAGCTGCGAATTCAGGCAGAAGTTGCCTTTTGATTAGATCTGAGTGGAGAGCTGCAACACCATTTATGTGATGTGCTCCAATTGTAGCTAAATGAGCCATCCGAACTGATTTCGAGCCTTCTTCATCAATTATTGAGAGTTTTTGAAGGATTTTGTCATCACCAGGATAACGTAGTCTTAATTGTTGTAGAAATCTCCAATTAATTTCATAAATAATTTCTAAATGTCTAGGAAGAAGATCATTAAATAAATTTAAATCCCATTTTTCTAAAGCTTCTGGCAGTAATGTGTGGTTGGTATATGCAACTGAGGAAGTTGTGATGTTCCAAGCTTTATCCCAACCTATTTGATATTGGTCAATAAGAAGTCGCATTAATTCTGCAACAGCTATGGCAGGATGGGTATCATTTAATTGGACGGTCCAATGCTTAGGGAATTCTGTTATTGGTATTGATCTTTTCTCAAGGCTTCTCAGCATATCCTGAAGAGAACAGCTTACAAAGAAGTGTTGTTGTTTGAGTCTTAATCTTCTACCTTCGTCTGTTCCATCATTTGGATATAGAACTTTTGAAAGAGTTTCAGAGGCAACTTTTTCTTCTACTGCTCCATAGTAATCACCAATATTGAAAGCATAAAAGTCAAAACTTTCTGTCGCATCAGCTCTCCAGAGTCTTAATCTGTCACATGTATTTACCCTGTATCCTAAGACTGGAACATCATGTGGGACACCTATTGCATGTTCAGAAGGTATCCATCTTGATCTGTAGTTTCCTTTATCGTCTCTATAACTTTCAGTTCTTCCTCCAAAGCCAACAAAACATGATTCATCAGGTTGTGGAAGTTCCCAAGGCCATCCACCTTTTAGCCATTTGTCAGTAACTTCAACTTGCCAACCATCTCTGATTAATTGATTGAATATGCCAAATTCGTAGCGAATTCCATAACCTACTGCTGGCACTTGTAGAGATGCTAATGATTCCATATAGCATGCAGCAAGTCTACCAAGACCACCATTACCTAATCCAGGCTCTTCCTCAACTTCGAGTATTGTTGATAAAGATTCAATACCAAATCTTTTTAATGCATCTTCAGCTTCTTGAGTTATGCCAAGATTGAGGAGGTTATTACTTAATTGAGGACCTATTAAAAATTCTGCTGATAAGTAAGCTACAGTTTTTTGTGGTTTTTTTCTTATGACCTCTTGGCTGGCCAAGTATCTTGTCATTAGCCTATCTTTAACTGCGTAACTCAATGCCATATATAAGTCGTGAGGACTTGCAGAGGTTGCTAACTTTCCAAGAGTGTAGAAAAGATGGGCTGTCATTCCTTGAAAAACAGCATCTGAATCCATCCCAGCTTTCTCAGGATCTAAATAGCAGCCTGGTGTAGGCAAGCGCAGATCAAAGGGTTCGTTGGAATTCATTGGATTAGCCATATAACAGACAATAGCCATTTTTAAGAAAATTTCTTTGTTGTAACTTCAGATCCACACTTGTTGAGTATTTTTGCTTTTTTCTTACATATTTCTTAAAGTGGGCCCTCAATAAACTATCTTCCAATTAGGTAGTTTATTTTTTACACTTAAATGTACTCTTTACTTGCTGAATTAAGTGCACATGATTTAGAAGTTGCTGAAACGTTGATCGGAGTTATAAGATTTTTATTGATCTTTTTAGCAGCAAGAGCATTAGCAGAAGTATTAGTAAGACTAAGTTTGCCAACGATTGTAGGTGAGCTTCTTGCAGGGGTTGTAATAGGAGCATCAGGATTCCATTTATTGATACCGCCCTCAGCTGGAACTGAACTAAATGAGGGACTTGTAAATGTTATTAGTTCATTAGCGTCAATACCCCCAGAAGCAGTGCCAGATGTTTATTTCGAAAGCTTTCCCTCGCTCCAAGCAGTAGCAACACTTGGTTTATATGCACTTTTATTTTTAACAGGCTTAGAAAGTGAGTTAGAGGAACTGGTAGCTGTCGGTGCTCAGGCTTTTACTGTTGCTATGGCTGGCGTAATTTTACCTTTTGCGTTTGGAACTCTTGGATTAATGTTTATTTTCCAAGTAGATCTAATTCCAGCAGTTTTTGCTGGAGCATCTATGACAGCCACAAGTATTGGAATTACAGCAAGTGTTTTCGGTGAATTGGGATATTTGAAAACTAGAGAAGGACAGATTGTTATTGGTGCAGCAGTGTTAGACGATATTTTGGGAATTGTTATTCTGGCAGTTGTAGTCGCTCTTGCTGCAGGAGGTACTCTAGAAATTGCTCCCATTGTTAAATTAGTTGCAGCAGCTGTAGTGTTTGTTATTGCTGCAATTGCATTAAGTAGAACAGCTGCTCCAGGTTTTGATTGGTTATTAGATAGATTAAAGGCTCCTGGAGCCGTGGTGGTAGCTTCTTTTGTGATACTTGTATTGTGTTGTTTCGTGGCAACAGCCATTGGATTGGAAGCAGCTTTAGGGGCTTTTGCAGCTGGATTGATTCTTAGTAGTTCTAAAAATAATCATGCAATACAACAATCTGTTTTACCTTTAGTTTCCTTATTTGCAACTATTTTCTTTGTACTAGTTGGAGCTGGAATGGATTTATCTGTTATCAATCCACTTGATCCAACAAGCAGATCAGCTCTTGTAGTTGCAGGGTTTTTATTAGTTGTTGCGATTATTGGAAAAATTGCAGCCGGATGGGTATTTTCAAGTGATAAACCTACAAATAGATTAGTTGTAGGTTTGGGTATGATGCCTAGAGGAGAGGTTGGTTTAATTTTTCTTGGGCTAGGAACAAGCGCTAAGTTATTAACTCCTTCTCTTGAAGCAGCAATTTTATTAATGGTTATAGGAACTACATTTCTTGCACCTGTACTCTTAAGAATTGTTCTAAAAGATAAGCCCCCAAATGATGGTAATAAAATTTCAGATGATGTTGCAGCTGATCCTGTGGGTCTTCTTTAGGAAATAAGTTTATTAGAATCAATAAAGATAAATTTTCGATGAATGGAAAAGTCAGCTCTTATAGATAGTGAAGTAAATTATAACTGGAATTTTTTAAATTACCCAATTCATACAGTTTCCGCTAAGCCCGAGCAAACATCAAAAGAATGTGCAATTTTATTAATTCATGGTTTCGGTGCTTCTACGGATCATTGGAGATTTAATATTCCTATTTTGAGTACAAAATACGAAGTTCATGCTATGGATTTACTCGGTTTTGGAAAAAGTCCTAAGCCTCAAGATGTCGAATACTCAGGATCTTTATGGAAAGATCAGGTTGTCGCTTATGTAAAAGAGAAAATAAAAAAACCTACAATTGTTGTTGGAAATTCATTAGGTGGTTATGCCGCATTAGCAGCTGGTGCAGAATTAAGTGAGCTAAACGCAGGAGTTATCTTACTTAATGCTGCTGGATATTTTAGTGAAGAAAAAACTATCAAAAAGAATATGTTGCAAACTTCAATTGAAACAGTTGCCGGCATATTTTTGAAAAATATTGTTCTTCAACGTTTGATTTTTGAAAATATGAGAAATCCAAAAAATATTAAAAAAACGTTGAATCAAGTTTATGTTGATAAAAAAAATGTTGATGATTTTTTAGTTGAGTCAATAAGAAAACCTTCTTTAGATTTCGGAGCTTTTAATGTTTTTAGAAGTGTATTTAACCCATCAGGTCCTCAGGGATTGCCGTTGGATAAGCTATTCGCAAAACTAAATGCACCATTATTACTTCTTTGGGGTGGGAAAGATCCATGGATGAACACTCCAAAAAAAAGAAATCTATATAAAAAATTTACACCAAAGAATACAAAAGAAATTATTCTTGATGCAGGACATTGTCCTCATGATGAGATACCTGAATTAGTTAATCAGCATATTTTGGATTGGGTTGATTCTCTTTAAGTAATAATCGTGAAACTTCAATTATCTAATAAGGACCAAGGAATTTTTGTCTTTCAATTGGATAAAAATAATTACATTAAATTTTGTCCTGAAAGAGGAGGCGTTATTACAAATTGGGTTTCGGATGGTAATGAAATACTTTATTTCGATGAAACAAGATTTATGGATAAGACAAAAAGTATTAGGGGAGGCATTCCAATCTTGTTTCCAATTTGTGGAAATCTCAATAAATCTAGTTCAGTATTTGGAAATGATTATTTACAATTACCACAACATGGTTTCGCTAGAGATTTGCAATGGCAATACACCTTCAATGAAAATGAAAAATTTTTATGTTTATTCCTAAATGCATCTAAAAAAACCAAAAAATATTATCCTTTCGATTTCGAACTAAAAATAGAAGTTATCTTAAAAATTAACTCTTTAGAATTTGAAATTACAATCCATAACAATACAGACTTTGCTATGCCTATAAATTTTGGTTTGCATCCTTATTTTAAAATTTCAGATTTCAAAAATTTAGAGTTTGTTGATAATCCACTTAATTGTCAGGATCAAGAAAGAAATACTATAAGTAATACTTTGGACGAATTAAACAAAATTAATTTAGGAGTTGATCTACTTATGTATACTTCCGGTAGAAGCTCTTTTCGAGATAAAATTTTTAAAAGAGAGGTAACTTTAAATCATCCATATCCTTTTGATTTAGGCGTTATTTGGAGTGATCCTCCAAGAAGAATGATATGTCTCGAACCTTGGACTAGTCCGCGAAATTCTTTTGTTGATGGATTTAGAAACATTATGGTTCCTTCAAATGATAGTAAAAGGTTAAATGCCTCAATACAAATAAAATCTCTTAAGTAATTTTGCAATACTTATGAAATTTGTCGTTATAGATGATGATCCCACAGGCTCTCAAACTGTTCACGATTGCTTATTACTGCTTAAGTGGGACTGCTCAACTTTAGCTAAAGGTTTTGAATCTAAATCTAATTTATTTTTTATTTTGGCTAATACAAGGTCACTATCGGAAAATGATGCGAAATTAACAATAGAGGAAATTTGCAAAAATCTTAAGACTGTAATTACTTCTCAAGCCTATGAAGAAGAAATTATTTTTATAAGTAGAGGAGACTCTACTCTTCGAGGACATAACTATTTAGAGCCAATTGCTCTAAATAGTTGCTTAGGTCCTTTTGATGCTACTTTTCATATTCCAGCTTTCATAGAAGGTAAAAGATTCACAATTAATGGATCTCATTTTGTTGATAAAACTCCTATTAGTCAAACAATTTTTGCAACAGATAAAATTTTTGGATATGAGACAAGCAATGTAAAGAATCTTTTATTTCAGCAGAGTAAATCGCAAATAAATTTTGGAGATATTCAAAATCTTTTATTGTCAGATATCGAAATGCTAAATGATGAAGAAAATAATATTGTTTTTAAAACACTAAAGAGCTTGAAGAATAATAAACATGTAGTTGTAGATATAGAGAATTATTCTCAACTAAAAAAATTCTCTTTAGTAATTAAAAAATTAATTAAACAAAAAAAATTCCTTTTTCGAACTGCAGCAAGTTTTATAAGTTCAATTTCTGAGAAAAAAAGTGTTTCTCAGACTGAAATATTTTTCTCTAATTTAAGAATAAGAAATAAAGAAAAGAGTTTTCTTCCAGGACTGATAATTGTTGGATCTTATGTAGAACTTTCAACAATACAATTGAATAATTTATTAGAGATAAGTAATTGCAATCCAATTGAATTAGATGTTTTTGAATTCTTTAAAATTACTTCATCAGACAATAATCAGAAGAGAAGGAATTTTTTAAAAAATAAATTTTTAAAAGAAATTAGATTTTCTTTTGAGAGAGGAAAAACTCCTGTTTTGTTTACTTCAAGAAAATTTATGTCTTTAGATTCTTCTGAACTATTTAATTTTTATAATTTACTTGCTTGTTTTATTGCTGAATTAGTCACGGATTTGAAGTATGAAATAGGATATTTGATTTCAAAAGGTGGAATAACAACAAATTTGATTCTTAGTAAAGGACTTAATGCAGATTATGTTTATCTTGAAGGACAGATTTTTACTGGCATTTCAGTGGTTACTTACAACCTAAAAAATGGCGAAAAACTTCCAATTGTTACTCATCCTGGAAACATTGGTACTAAAGATTCACTAGTTAATATTTGGAAAGTTTTTGAAAATAAAAATAATTTTTAAAATTAGAAATTTGAGATAATTTCTTCAGCAAAACTGCTGCAGGATAAGGGTTGAACTTTCGGTTCCATTAAGCGTGCTAGATCATAGGTGACTTTTTTTTGCTCAATTGCCTTACTTAAACCATTAGTAATTAAGTTAGCCGCTTCATTCCAACCAAAATATTCAAGCATCATTACACCACTAAGAATTACTGAGCCTGGATTAATCTTATTTAAGCCTGCATGTTTTGGAGCGGTACCGTGCGTAGCTTCGAAAATTGCTGCATTATCTCCAATATTTGCACCGGGAGCCATACCTAGGCCTCCAACAATTGCTGCAGCCGCATCAGAAACATAATCTCCATTAAGGTTTAATGTCGCAAGAATTGAATATTCTTGAGGTCTAGTTTGAATTTGTTGAAATATACTATCAGCAATCCGATCATCAACAAGAATAAGTTCTCTCCATTTTTCATCTCCGTGAGAATTTGATATTGATGCAATAACTTCTTTAATTTCTTCGCAAATGAAAGCTTTTTTGTTATTTGTAAGCTTGTCAAAACCTGGTTCAATTTTTCGAGCATTATTTTCAATTGTAATTTCAGGATTTTTTTGAATATTATCTAAAATCCAGCTTTCTCTTTCTGTAATGCAATCTTCTCTAAATTCATTTACTGCTAATTCATACCCCCAATCTCTAAATGCACCTTCTGTATATTTCATAATATTACCTTTATGAACAAGAGTTACGTGCCTTTTATCTCCTGATAATCTTTTAGCATGTTCAATAGCTTTTCTAATATGCCTTTGGCTGCCAGATTTACTCACCGGTTTTATTCCAATGCCTGATCCGTTTGGTATGGATCTATTTTTTAAATTTTTACTTTTTGGTATGACAATGTTATTTAAGTGATTAATTAATTCAAGACAATTATTATCCTCCGCTTCCCATTCAATTCCCATGTAGATATCTTCAGTATTTTCTCTATAAACAATAACATCTAAATTTTGGGGATTTTTATGAGGACTTGGAGTTCCTGAATAATATTTGCATGGTCTAACACAGCTATATAAATCAAAGATTTGCCTTAATGCAACATTCAGAGATCTTATACCTCCACCGATGGGAGTTGTTAAAGGACCTTTGATCGCCACACCAAAGTGTCTGATTGCTTCAATAGTATCTTGAGGGAGATAGTTATATGTTCCATAAAGTTCACAAGCTTCATCACCTGCATAGACTTTAAACCAATTAATTTTTCTTTCATCTCCATAGCTTTTTTTAATCGCTGAATCAAGAACGATTTGAGTAGCAGGCCAAATATCAACTCCTGTGCCATCACCCCTTATAAATGGGACAATTGGATTATTAGGAACATTAGGTTTGCCATTATTAAAAGTTATTATTTCGCCTTTATTAGGTAAAGTTAATTTTTCAAATTTTGACATAGCATTGAATTAATAAAAGTTAACTCACTGAAGTTGAATGTATTGTAATTTGCGATGAGTTATTTTCCTTAAAACCTAGAAATTTATTATTCAAATGTGAATAGAGAATGCTTTATTGATCAGCATTTCAACATCTTTATTAAAAGAAAAAGTAGTTAATAAGCAAGTTAAAGCAAATTATGTCATTTTCAAAAAAATACTCAGCTACTTATGAATGCGAGTTCAAATGTAAGTAATGTTGAAATAGCTAATAAAATTGCTTCCACTGCAGCTTTGTTTCGGAAATATTTTCCAGATGCAAGTGTAAACTTTAGTCCTTGGGACAATTCGAACAATGAATCCATGCAAGATACTATTGATTTTGCGTTTCATTTCCCTGGTTGGAGTCCTCTTATTGAATGTAGAGCAATACTTTTACAATTAAGAATTGAAAATGATAATAATGTCAAAGTCCCGAAATTGTTGGGAATAATAATGAGAGGTATGATTGTTCCCTCAGAGAGATGGAGAGTGGCTACCATCGGTGATTGGGAAATGACTGGCACTCATTTACCACAAAAGGAACAAAAAGATAACCTTTTTTTGGTTTGTAAAGAACTTTATAAGTTATTCTCTACAACATCCGCTAGTAACAAAAATTAGCTGATTTATGTATTTTCCTTGTAGATTAAATACACATACACAAATAATTCAAAATATATGGCAGTCGCTCTTGCAGGACAATTAAGAGAAGGGACAAAAAAATCCCATACTATGGCAGAAAATACTGGCTTTGTGGCTTGTTTTTTAAAAGGAGTTGTTGAAAAAAAATCTTATAGAAAATTAATTAGTGATTTATATTTTGTTTATGAAGCTATGGAAGAAGAAATTGAAAGATTGGTCAATGAGGAACATCCCGTAATAAAACCTATAGGTTTTAAATCATTATTCAGGAAAGAAACCCTTGAAAATGATCTTAAATTTTATTTTGGTGATAACTGGAAGAATGAAATCAATATTTCTCAATCAGCAAAAGAATACGTCAAAAGAATCCGTGAGGTTGCAAAAAATTCGCCTGAGCTATTGGTTGGTCACCACTACACACGCTATATAGGAGATTTATCTGGGGGGCAAATTTTAAAAAGGATCGCTAAAAAAGCGTTAAATTTGCAGGGAAATGATGGTTTAAATTTTTACGAATTTGAATTAATTGCTGACGAAAAGAAATTCAAGGAAGAATATTCCCTTACTTTGAATCAACTTCCAATAAATCAAAAGACTGCTGATCAAATTATTGATGAAGCTAATCAAGCTTTTACTTATAATATGAAAATGTTTAAGGAGCTTGAAGGTAACTTAATTGCTGTTTTAGGAAAGATTGTATTCAATTACATTACAAAAAAAGTAAGGAAAGGAAGCACTGAGATCTAGTAATTTATGTTTGATTCATTAGTTGATTTCCTTAAAACCAATATTGATGAATTAAATGGTCGTGAAGTTCAAATATCTAGCGAATTTAAAGAACATCACGATGAAGATTCAAAATATATTATTAAAAATTGGCTTTTTTCATCTCCTGAATATAGAAAGTGGCGAATAACGAGATTAGATGGTGGCAAAAAACTGCAGGTGTTAAATACGGTCGCATATCCAAATTTTGATAGTGAGGTGCCTATCTTAGGAGCTGATATTTTATGGTTTGGAACTTCTCAAAAGTTATTAGCAATACTTGATTATCAACCTTTAATTCAAGAAGGCAAGTATCTTGAAAAATATTGTTCAAGTTTAGTTAGTATTAAGAAAGAATATTCTGAATTTGATAATAAAACAATGAAGAATATTTATGATTCAAAAAAGTATTTTTCCCCTTGGGTGATTATATGTAGGGGAAATAAATTAAACCTTGATAGAGATTTAAATAAAATATTTTATTCATTTGTAAATAATTATTTGAACATTTATAAATTGAATCCTGTTAATCAATTTTTAAATGCTGAAGAAATAAAGATTAATCAAATTAAATATGATAAGTACAGTTTTGAAAAAGACCCTGCTGATAAATTGTTTAAATCTTTTTTTGGAGAAAAATGGACAAAAAAATTTATTAATAAATTTCTTTTTACATTAAATAATGAGATTATTCATTGAATGTTAATACAAGATACTATTTTTTATAGACCAAATTGGAGATGGCATAATTTTCTAAAATATTTAATTAATAATTTAAGTAAATATAACTGCTTAGAAAAAATAATACCCTCCGAATATTCTTATAAAGATTCAACTTATGGTTCAAAAAATTCAAAAAAAAACGTGAATCTTTCTACGTGGGGGGTAACGCATAAAAAAAGAATTCAATTCGCAAGAGCAGTTTGTATTAATAGTCCAAATTATTCTGTTTTAAATTTTTTAATTATTCCTAATACTATTTATAACGTCCCATTTTTTGGAGTAGATTTTGTATCTCTACCCAATAGTCATTTATTAGTATTAGATTTTCAGCCTTCATTAAACATAAAAAAACAATATAGTAATGAGTTATTAGAAAAACTTATAAAACTTAAAACACGTTGTCATTCATCACTTCCATTAGCAGAAAAAATGTCTGCTGACGTAGCTAGATTTTTTTCTCCTGCAGTAATCTGGTCAAAATTACCAAAACAAGAAAGGAGTGATTTTTTAATTGCTAATGATCTTTATTCATCATTTAAGGAATATCTTAATTTGTATTTGCAAATTCTTTTCGAAAGCAAGGAGGCCAATATTGATCTTCAAAAAGAATTAATAAATGGTCAAAATAATTATTTGAAATATAGGAGAGATAACGATCCAGCAAGGCCAATGTTATCGAGTTTGTTTGGAAAGGAATTTACTGAATCTTTAATTCAAGAAGTTTTATTTACTACTTAAAAGTCTTATAATTTTTCTAATCTTGAAATTATATGAAAAAAATTTCTGTTCTTTTTGTATGTTTGGGAAATATTTGTAGATCTCCCGCAGCAGAAGCTATCTTTATAAGTTTACTTGAAAAGAAGGAATTAACTGATGGATTTATTGTAGATTCTGCTGGTACTGGGAATTGGCATATAGGCAAAAAAGCTGACTCTAGGATGAGAATTGCGGCACAAAGAAGAAATATAAATATCTTAAGCAGGGCACGTCAAATTACTAGCAAAGATTTTGATGAATTTAACTATATTCTTGCGATGGACGACTCAAATTTTAGATTTATTCAAGATCTTAAAAATAGATCATATTTAAATGATTTTGCATCCATTAAAAAAATACAAGATTTTAGATCAGTTTTTAATGAGCAAGAAGTTCCTGACCCATATTTTGGAGGTGATGAAGGCTTTGATTATGTCCTTGATATTTTAGAAGATTCTGTAAACGGTTTCTTGGAAAGTATTTCTTGAATTTATTGGATCTGAGTCTCTTTAGGAATCTTGTCATTATAAAGATCAATAATTTTATCAACTACTTCATTAATTAAATATCCATCCGTAAAAATTTCTATTGCATCATTCGCTTTTTTTAAAGGTGAAATTTCTCTATTGGAATCTTCAAAATCTCTTTTCTTTATAAGTTCTTTTAATTTTGCAAGTTCTATTTCTTGTGAGTCTTTACTATTTTTGTCATATTTTCTTCTTTTTGCTCTTTCATCGATGCTCGCAGTTAAAAATATTTTAAGTTCTGCATCAGGAAAAACAGTGGTTCCAATATCTCTTCCCTCAGCTATAAGTCCGCCTGATTCTCCAATTTTTCTTTGTTCTTCTACTAAGAATTTTCTTACTTCTTTTATTGAAGAAATTTTAGAAACGATGGTACTTATCTCTTGCGATCTAATTTCTTCAGTAACACAGTAGTTATTAATAAAAACATCTTGATGTGAATTTGAAGTCGACTTGAAAACAATAGATATATCTTTAAGAATATTTTGCAATTTTTCTGCTTTTTTATAATCAATATTTTCTTTTAGCAGAAGCCAACTCAATGCTCTATACATTGCTCCAGTATCTAAATATAAAAGTTTAAGTTTCTTCGCTATTAACTTTGTTACAGTACTTTTACCTGACCCTGCAGGGCCATCAATTGCAATAATAGGCCTTCTTTTCATTAGAAAAACGTGATCAATTAATCTTGTCTCTCCACATCTTATCGCACCAGCCAGTAACGAAATATTATCTTCAAGTCTTGCTTTTT
>CACGDL010000001.1 GCA_902571795.1 uncultured Prochlorococcus sp. | reverse complement strand
TTAGATGAAATTTAATTCTTTTTTATTAGATTGATTTTTTTGTTGAAATCCAGATTTAATGGGCAATCTCATATTAAGTGAAAGGTTAAAGATCTAAATATTGAGTAGATTAAAAGTAAATAGTAAATCTCACAAAATCGCAGGTTTCTTGGATGAGCAGTAGCGCTTTACAGGTAGCAAAAACAGTTACTTATCTACCAGATTTAGTTGAAGTACAAAGAGCAAGCTTTAAATGGTTTTTGGAAAAGGGTTTAATAGAAGAACTACAAAATTTTTCTCCAATTTCTGATTACACAGGTAAATTAGAATTGCATTTTATTGGTGAAGAGTACAGGTTAAAAAGACCTAGACATGATGTTGAGGAAGCCAAAAGAAGAGATGCTACATTTGCATCTCAAATGTACGTAACTTGCAGGTTAATTAATAAAGAGACAGGAGAAATTAAAGAACAAGAAGTATTTATTGGCGAATTACCACTAATGACTGAAAGAGGAACTTTTATCATTAATGGTGCCGAAAGAGTTATTGTTAATCAAATTGTTCGAAGTCCTGGAGTATATTTTAAAGATGAACTAGATAAAAATGGTCGAAGAACTTACAACGCTAGTGTAATCCCTAATAGAGGTGCATGGTTAAAATTCGAGACTGACAAAAATAATTTACTTTATGTGAGAGTTGATAAAACTAGAAAAATTAATGCTCATGTTCTCATGAGAGCAATGGGTCTTTCAGATAATGATGTGGTAGATAAACTCAGGCATCCTGAGTTTTATCAAAACTCAATAGACTCCGCTAACGACGAAGGTATAAATTCAGAAGATCAGGCATTACTTGAGCTATACAAAAAGTTACGACCTGGTGAACCACCCTCCGTTTCTGGTGGACAACAGCTATTACACAGTAGATTCTTTGATCCCAAAAGATATGATCTGGGCAGAGTTGGTAGATATAAAATAAATAAAAAATTGAGACTTACCATACCAGACGATGTGAGAACACTTACCCATGAAGATGTTCTCTCTACAATTGATTATTTAATTAATCTAGAATTGGATATTGGCGGTGCTAGTTTGGATGATATTGACCATCTCGGAAATAGAAGAGTTAGATCTGTGGGAGAGCTTCTTCAAAATCAAGTCAGAGTTGGACTTAATCGTTTAGAGAGAATTATCAAAGAAAGAATGACTGTAGGAGAAACAGATTCTCTAACTCCCGCTCAACTTGTTAATCCCAAACCTTTGGTTGCCGCAATAAAGGAATTTTTTGGCTCTAGTCAATTAAGCCAGTTCATGGATCAAACTAATCCTCTGGCTGAATTAACACACAAGAGAAGAATTTCAGCATTAGGGCCAGGAGGTTTAACTCGAGAAAGAGCAGGATTTGCGGTAAGAGATATACACCCTTCACATTATGGAAGATTATGTCCTATTGAGACTCCTGAAGGTCCTAATGCAGGACTTATAAATTCCTTAGCTACCCACGCAAGAGTTAATGAGTATGGTTTTATTGAAACACCTTTTTGGGAAGTTAAAAACGGTAAAGTTAATAAGGAAGGCAATCCTGTTTATCTTTCTGCTGATTTAGAAGATGAGTGTAGAGTGGCTCCAGGAGACGTAGCAACTGACAAAGACGGCAATATAATGGCAAATCTAATACCAGTAAGATACAGGCAGGACTTTGAAAAAGTTCCTCCTCATCAAGTTGATTACGTTCAGCTTTCTCCAGTTCAAGTCATTTCAGTTGCTACGTCACTGATTCCTTTCTTGGAACATGATGATGCTAATAGAGCTCTCATGGGATCAAACATGCAACGCCAAGCTGTTCCTTTGCTCAGGCCAGAACGTCCTTTAGTTGGTACAGGTTTAGAATCTCAAGTTGCTAGAGATTCGGGGATGGTTCCCATAACTAAAGTTAATGGAACTGTATCTTACGTAGACGCTAATGAGATTGTCGTTAAAGATGAGGATGGTAATGAACATTTTCATTATCTTCAGAAATATCAAAGATCAAATCAAGATACTTGCCTCAACCAAAGGCCTATAGTGAAAATTGGAGATAGAGTTATATCTGGTCAGGTTTTAGCAGATGGATCCGCATGTGAAGGAGGGGAAATAGCCCTTGGCCAAAACGTTTTAATTGCTTACATGCCATGGGAGGGTTATAACTACGAAGATGCAATACTTGTGAGCGAGAGGATGGTAACTGATGATTTATATACTTCAGTACATATTGAAAAATATGAAATTGAAGCAAGACAAACGAAGCTAGGACCTGAAGAAATCACAAGAGAGATTCCCAATATCTCTGAAGAAAGCTTGAATAATCTTGATGAAATGGGAATTATTAGGATTGGTGCTTTTGTCGAGAGTGGAGATATTCTTGTAGGGAAAGTGACTCCAAAAGGGGAATCAGATCAACCACCTGAAGAAAAACTGTTAAGAGCTATTTTCGGTGAAAAGGCGAGGGATGTAAGAGATAATTCTCTAAGGGTACCTAAAACTGAAAAGGGAAGGGTTTTGGATGTTCGTATTTATACCAGAGAACAAGGTGATGAATTACCTCCAGGAGCCAACATGGTTGTTAGAGTTTATGTGGCTCAGAGAAGGAAAATTCAAGTGGGTGACAAAATGGCTGGGAGGCATGGAAATAAAGGAATTATTAGCAGAATCTTACCAAGAGAGGATATGCCTTATTTGCCTGATGGAACGCCTGTAGATATAGTTCTTAATCCTTTAGGAGTTCCAAGTAGGATGAATGTAGGTCAAGTTTTTGAATTATTGATGGGCTGGGCAGCTTCCAACTTAAATTGTCGGGTTAAAGTTGTTCCATTTGATGAAATGTATGGAGCCGAAAAATCACATCAAACTGTTCAAGCATTTTTAGAGGAAGCTTCAAAACAGCCTGGTAAAGCATGGGTTTACAATCCTGAAGATCCTGGAAAGTTATTACTTAAAGATGGTAGAACAGGGGAACCCTTCGATCAGCCTGTTGCTGTTGGATACTCTCACTTCCTCAAATTAGTTCATTTGGTGGATGATAAAATTCATGCAAGATCTACTGGTCCTTACTCTTTGGTTACACAGCAACCATTGGGAGGTAAAGCTCAACAAGGTGGACAAAGGCTTGGAGAAATGGAAGTATGGGCTCTTGAAGCTTATGGAGCCGCTTATACTCTTCAGGAATTGTTAACAGTTAAATCCGATGATATGCAAGGAAGAAATGAGGCGCTTAATGCGATTGTAAAGGGTAAACCGATCCCAAGGCCTGGTACTCCTGAGTCATTTAAAGTTCTTATGAGGGAATTACAATCTCTAGGCTTGGATATAGGGGTTTATACAGATGAAGGAAAAGAGGTAGATTTAATGCAAGATATCAATCCGAGAAGAAATACTCCATCAAGGCCGACTTACGAATCACTAGGAACCTCTGAATATGAGGAAGATTAAATACTCAATTAAAACCTTTTAATTAAATTCGCTAAAAATGACAAACAGCAACTTAAGAACTGAAAATCACTTTGATTACGTCAAAATTTCAATAGCCTCTCCACAAAGAATAATGGATTGGGGTCAGAGAACATTGCCCAATGGACAAGTAGTTGGTGAAGTTACGAAGCCTGAAACTATAAATTACAGGACACTGAAACCAGAAATGGATGGATTATTTTGTGAAAAGATTTTTGGGCCATCTAAAGATTGGGAATGCCATTGTGGAAAGTACAAAAGAGTAAGACATCGCGGCATTGTTTGTGAGAGATGTGGGGTTGAAGTAACTGAAAGTAGAGTAAGAAGACATAGGATGGGATATATAAAACTCGCGGCGCCAGTTTCCCATGTTTGGTATTTGAAAGGAATCCCAAGTTACGTTGCAATACTTTTGGATATTCCGCTTAGAGATGTAGAACAAATAGTTTATTTTAATTGTTATGTCGTTCTAGATCCAGGTGATCATAAAGAACTTAAATATAAGCAACTACTCACTGAGGATGAGTGGTTGGAAATTGAAGATGAAATTTATGCTGAAGATTCAACTATCGAAAATGAACCTTTTGTTGGAATTGGTGCTGAGGCACTGAAGCAATTACTTGAGGACCTTGATTTAAATCAGGTTGCTGAGGAGCTTAGAGAAGAAATTACTAATAGCAAAGGGCAAAAGAGGGCAAAACTTATAAAAAGGATAAGAGTTATTGATAATTTCATTGCAACCAATGCAAAACCAGAATGGATGGTTTTAGATGCAATCCCAGTTATACCTCCTGATCTTAGACCTATGGTTCAGCTTGATGGGGGAAGATTTGCAACTTCAGATTTAAACGACTTATATAGAAGAGTTATAAATAGAAATAATAGACTGGCTAGGCTTCAAGAAATTTTAGCTCCTGAAATTATTGTAAGAAATGAAAAAAGAATGCTTCAGGAGGCAGTTGATGCCCTTATAGATAATGGTAGGAGAGGGAGGACTGTTGTTGGAGCAAATAATAGAGCTCTTAAGTCTCTAAGTGACATAATTGAAGGAAAACAAGGAAGATTTAGACAGAATCTGCTTGGAAAGCGTGTTGACTATTCAGGAAGATCTGTAATAGTTGTGGGTCCTAAATTGAAAATGCATCAGTGTGGTCTCCCTAAAGAAATGGCGATAGAGCTCTTTCAGCCTTTTGTAATTCATAGATTAATTCGACAAAATATTGTGAATAATATTAAAGCTGCAAAAAAATTAATTCAAAAAGCCGATGACGAAGTTATGCAGGTACTTCAGGAAGTTATTGAAGGCCATCCAATTCTCTTAAATAGAGCCCCTACGTTGCATCGTTTAGGAATTCAAGCTTTTGAACCAAAATTAGTTGGGGGTAGGGCAATACAACTTCATCCTTTAGTTTGCCCTGCATTCAATGCTGATTTTGATGGAGATCAAATGGCAGTTCATGTTCCTTTAGCTTTAGAGGCACAAACTGAAGCACGCATGCTTATGTTGGCAAGTAATAATATTCTTTCTCCTGCTACTGGGGAACCAATTGTGACTCCATCACAAGATATGGTTTTGGGATCTTATTATCTAACGGCTTTGCAACCGAATTATCAAAAACCAGAATTTGGAGATAATAAGACTACCTTTGCTTCATTAGAAGATGTTATTTTTGCCTTTGAGGATAAAAGACTTAGCCTACACGAATGGGTTTGGGTTAGATTTAATGGAGAAGTTGATGATGAAGACGAAATGCAAAGTCCACAAAAAACTCAAGAGCTAAAAGATGGCTCAAGATTAGAAATCTGGAATTTAAGAAGGGACAGATTTGACTCTGATAATAATTTAATAAGTAGATTTGTGCTTACAACTGTTGGGAGAGTAGTTATGAACTATACCATCATCGATTCTGTATCTAAAACGTAATCTTTAAAAACTATTTTTCATTTATTTAAAAACCATGACTTCATCTAAACCAAAAAAAACATCTAGAGTGCGTAAAACTTCTAAAAACTCAAAAAAGAATAATCCAGTTACAATGCCTGCTCTCGCTAAAACACCTCCATCTTTTAAGAATAAGGTAGTTGATAAGAAGGCCTTAAAAAATTTAGTCTCATGGGCTTATAAAACTCATGGAACTGCTATTACTGCAGCCATGGCTGATAATCTAAAGGACTTAGGTTTTAAATATGCTACGCAAGCTGCTGTCTCTATCTCAGTTGATGACTTAAAAGTTCCTGAAGCTAAACAAGATTTAATAGGACAAGCTGAAGAGCAAATATCTGCTACAGAAGAATGCTATAGACTTGGTGAAATTACCGAAGTTGAACGGCATACAAAAGTTATAGATACCTGGACTGAAACTAATGAAAGATTGGTAGACGCCGTCAAGAATAATTTTAATCAAAATGATCCTCTAAATTCCGTTTGGATGATGGCTAATTCAGGAGCAAGAGGTAATATGTCTCAGGTAAGACAACTTGTTGGTATGAGGGGATTGATGGCTAATCCTCAAGGAGAAATAATTGACCTGCCAATAAGAACCAATTTTAGGGAAGGACTCACTGTTACTGAATATGTAATTTCTTCTTATGGAGCAAGAAAAGGGTTAGTGGATACTGCCTTGAGAACTGCGGATTCCGGTTATTTGACTCGAAGATTAGTTGATGTTGCTCAAGATGTAATTGTTAGAGAAGAAGATTGTGGAACAGAACGGTCAATAGTTGTTGAAGCTGAAGATGGTAAATTTGGAGCAAGGCTTCTTGGTAGGCTCACCGCTGAAGATATTTTTAATGCTGAAGAAAACCTTATTGTTCCTAAAAACACTGCTATAGATCCTTCATTATCAGATGAAATTGAGAAAGCATCTATTAATCAAGTAAAAATAAGATCCCCACTAACATGTGAAGCTAACAGATCCGTTTGTAGGAGGTGCTACGGATGGGCTTTGGCTCATAATCATTTGGTGGATTTAGGTGAGGCAGTTGGAATTATTGCTGCTCAATCTATTGGTGAGCCAGGAACTCAATTGACAATGAGAACTTTCCATACTGGAGGTGTATCAACTGCTGAAAGTGGAGTAGTAAGATCAAAAATTTCTGGTAAAGTTGAATTTAGTTCAAAAGCAAAGGTTAGAGGTTATAGAACCCCACATGGCGTAGAAGCTAAACAAGCGGAAGTCGATTTCATATTAAAGATAGTTCCTCAAGGAAATAATTCCGGCAAAGCTCAAAAAATTGAAGTTTCTAGTGGATCGCTTTTATTTGTAGATGACGGTGCGGAAGTTCATGCTGATATGACTGTTGCTCAGATTACTGCTGGATCAGTGAAAAAGAGTGTTGAAAAAGCAACAAAAGATGTTATTTGTGACTTAGCTGGTCAAGTTAGGTACGACAAGGTTATTCAACCAAAGGAGGTAACAGATAGGCAGGGTAATATTACCTTAAAAGCTCAAAGATTAGGTAGATTGTGGGTTTTAGCTGGAGATGTTTATAACTTGCCACCTAATGCAAGACCGGTTATCTCATCTGGAAAATCTGTTGATGAAGGAACAGTTTTGGCAGAAGCAAGTCAATCAAGTGAGTTTGGCGGACAAGTTCGATTAAGAGAATCAATAGGTGATTCAAGAGAAGTTCAGATTGTTACTACTTCAATGTCTTTAACTAATTATAAATTAATTGAAGAATCTACCCACTCAGGTCAAATATATAATTTAGAGTCAAATGATGGTACTTCTTATCGTTTAAATATTTCCCCCGGAAGTAAAATCAGTAATGGTGAGGTAATAGCAGATTTAACGGATGAAAGGTTCCGTACAAAAACTGGTGGTCTAGTAAAATATGCACCGGGATTAAGTGTCAAAAAAGCGAGATCATCTAAAAATGGTTTTGAAGTAAGTCAAGGTGGAACATTGCTCTGGATTCCTCAAGAGACACATGAAATCAATAAGGACATATCTCTTCTAATGATCGAAGATATGAAATGGATTGAAGCTGGAACAGAAGTTGTAAAAGATATTTTTAGTCAAACATCAGGAATTGTTACTGTTACACAAAAAAATGATATCCTTCGTGAAATAACGGTAAGAAATGGAACTTTTCATGAGTGTGATGATGAAGAGGTTTTGAATAGATTTACAGAAGAAGGGAATCTTGTAAATCCTGGCGAAAAGATTTTAGATGGTGTTGATAATAAAGAAATTCTATTTGTTCAAAAATTAGAAACACCTAAATGTCGAGGTTTATTATTAAGAACTGTTGAAGAATTTACTATTCCTGACCAAGCGGTATTACCTCAACTATCCCATGTAAAGCAGGAAAAAGGACCACACTTAGGCTTAAAAGCTATCCAAAGGCTTACTTATAAAGACGGTGAATTGATAAAATCGGTTGAAGGAGTTGAATTACTTAGAACACATTTAAGCATTGAAAGCTTTGATGCTACTCCTCAAATGACTATAGACGTCGAGTCTATTGAAGATAAAAATGATGCATCAATTAATAGATTAAATTTAGTAATATTGGAGTCTATTCTTGTAAGAAGAGATACTATGTCTGACTCCAGTCATGGCTCAACACATACAGAACTGCAAGTTAATAATAACGAAATAGTAAAAGCAGGAGATGTAATAGCTACTACTCAAATTCTTTGTAAAGAGAAGGGATTGGTTCAACTACCAAATATTGTTGATGATGAGCCAATAAGAAGGTTAATTGTTGAAAGAGAAGAAGATAAAATTGAAATTAAAATCAAAAGTAGTGATAAAGCAGTAGTTAAAATTGGTGATCGTGTAGTAGATGGTGATCCTATTAGTAAATCTGTAAAATCAACTTCCTGTGGAGAAATAGAAGAAATTTCCAATAGTTCAGTAACCTTAAGACTTGGCAGGCCTTACATGGTTTCTCCTGATTCAGTCTTACATGTTAAAGACGGAGATTTAGTTCTTAGGGGAGATGGTTTAGCTTTACTTGTTTTTGAGAGGCAGAAAACTGGAGATATCGTACAAGGATTGCCTCGTATTGAAGAGTTGTTAGAAGCTAGGAGACCCAGAGACTCTGCGATTCTATGTAAAAAAACTGGAATTGTTCAGATCAAACAAGGTAATGATGAAGAATCAGTTTCTTTATCGGTTATTGAAAAAGATGATTCAGTTAATGAATATCAACTATTAATTGGAAAAAATATAATGGTTAGTGATGGACAACAAGTTACAGGTGGAGAATCTTTAACTGATGGTCCAATTAATCCGCATGAACTATTAGATTGCTATTTCAATGATTTAAAAGATCAAAAACCTTTGATAGATGCGGCTCGCGAATCTATTTCAAAATTACAAAGAAGTATGGTCAGTGAGGTACAAAATGTTTATAAGTCACAGGGGGTAGCAATAGATGATAAGCATATTGAAGTTATTGTTAGACAGATGACAAGTAAAGTCCGTATAGAAGATGCTGGGGATACTACTCTTTTACCTGGTGAACTTATAGAGTTGAGGCAAGTGGAAGATACAAACCAAGCTATGGCAATTACAGGAGGAGCTCCAGCAGAATTTACTCCCGTTTTGTTAGGTATTACTAAAGCCTCTCTCAATACAGATAGCTTTATTTCAGCAGCATCGTTCCAAGAAACAACGAGGGTTCTTACCGAAGCTGCGATTGAAGGTAAATCTGATTGGTTAAGAGGTTTAAAAGAAAATGTTATCATCGGTAGACTAATACCCGCAGGTACAGGGTTTAGTGGTTTTGTGGAGGAATTATCGACAGAGGCTGGCCCTCATCCCGATATTCTTGCGGAAGAATCTGGAGGATACAGAAGAACACAGAACTTAAGGCCAGATTATACAGTTGATATGCCACAATCATCTGCCGTAAGCTCTACTGCGATACTTGATGATCCTAGTGATGAAGATTTGGAGACAACGAGAAGCCGACATGGAATCGATTCTACTTCGAGTAATTTTGCGGCATTCGCAAGGCCTAATGCTGAAAATCAATTTTCTGAAGATCAATTACCAGATCCTGCCGCATTGGAGGGATTGCAGGAGGAGGGCCTTCTTTCTGATGAATAAATATTATCTATTATTATTTTTAGTGACTAGAATGAATTTTTGAATTTGTAAGTGATGATTAAGCCAGAGATTGTACCCAAAAGAAAATTACCCCGTTATGGATTCCATTTTTATAATGAGAGACTAAATGGAAGAATGGCCATGATTGGTTTTATTGCCCTTATTCTTACAGAATTCTTTCTAAAACATGGATTGCTGTTATGGTGAAAATAGTTTTTAAATAAAGACTACTAAATTTGAAAAATCTTCTTGGAAGTAGTATTAAGGATTTAGAAAATGTAGCTTTAGATTATGGACAGGCTGCTTTTAGGGGTCGCCAAATCTATAATTGGATTTATAACTATAGAAATAAGAACAAAAATATTGATCAAATAGAAGTTTTACCTTTAGGTTTTAGAGAGAAGTTAAAGGATGATGGTTTTAAGGTAAGTGAGCTGGTTATAAAAGAAAGAAACCTTGCTAACGATGGAACTTTAAAGTTGTTACTTTCTACAGAAGATAATGAAAGTATTGAGTGCGTTGGTATACCAACTGAAAAAAGATTAACTGCTTGTCTTTCTAGCCAAGTCGGTTGCCCAATGGACTGCAAATTTTGTGCAACTGGCAAGGAAGGTTTGAAGAGATCTTTAAAAGCAAGTGAAATTTTAGATCAAATTTTATTTATTGAAAATGAAATGAATAGAAAAGTGACTAATATTGTTTTCATGGGTATGGGTGAGCCCTTATTGAATATTGATGACTTGCTAGTGTCAATAAGATCTATAAATGAGGATTTTCAAATTAGCCAGAGAAAGATAACTGTAAGCACTGTCGCTATTCCAAAAATGATAAATAAATTATCAGTAAAGTCTTTCCAAATATTAGGTAATTGTCAATTTACATTAGCAATTAGCTTACATGCTTCAAACCAAAAAATAAGAGAAACGATAATACCAAGTGCAAAAAACTACAAGATCGACAATATAATTGAAGACTGTAAGCAATACGTAAAAGATACTGGTCGGAGGGTAAGTTTTGAATACTTAATGTTAAATGGGGTTAATGATAAATTAGAACATGCGAATGAATTAAGTAATTTGCTGAAAGGGTTTCAATGCCACGTAAATTTAATACAATACAACCAAATTGATGAGGTTGAATTTCAAAGAGCCTCTCTAAAAAATCTTCAATCATTTCAATCTAGACTGTCTCGTAATGGCATCGCTGTTAGCTTGCGAAAAAGTAGAGGTCTAGACAAAAATGCGGCATGTGGTCAGCTAAGACAAAATGCAAAAATTAAATAATATTATCCATTAAAAATTTTTTAAAAGTTTCTTAAACAGGTTATTATTGTGTTAATTAATCTTAAATCTTTGGGTTTTATTAAGACAAAAATTTTACCTTTCGCTATTGTCTCACTTTTTGGGATTGCCTTCTTTGCAGTTAGTGCAAGAATTTGGTTGCCAGGAGATATGATGTCTCCTGCTCCCATAAATTAATATCTTTAGTTTTTAAAATGACAAAAAATAAGGATCCTAATAAAAAAAGCTTAGTGGATATCGCTGTTGACCCAGAAGTTTTAGCGAGAGAATTAGCCTTAGAAATTGAAATAGATCCTTTAGAACAAATTGATGAAGATTCTTTTCCAAAAGGTTTAAACATAACTCAAGAGTGCAATGAAGCATTAAAAATGCTCAAAGGTAATAGAGAACAAAGAATACAGGGCTTAAGAATATTTTGTGAATATAGAGATTCAAGATCTTTTCCTCTTTTGTTACCATTACTTGATCAACCTTGTCCTGTAGAAAGAATGAGTGTGGTATATGCTTTAGGTCGTAATCCGTGTCCTAGCGCGGTCGAGAAACTTGTCAGTCTTTTGGAGACTGATGATAATGCTTATGTCAGAAGAGCAACTGCATGGAGCTTGGCTAATTATGATAATCAAATTGTTTTGAAGCCATTAATAAATGCTTTGAAGAACGATGTAGCTGCAGTAAGGTTGTGGTCATCTAGTTCTTTAGCTGAAATCGGCAATGTTTCTTTGGAAAATGCTCAATTGGCAGCAGAACAACTTTTAATAAGTTTAAAAATAGATAATGAACCGGGTGTAAGAAGTAATTGCATCTGGTCATTGTGTCGATTGTACGAAAAATTAAACAATACATTGCAAGAAAGTTTCGTTGATGAATGTACCAAGATAGCTCTTTTCGATAAAGAACCTTCTGTTATGGAAGAAGCAAAAACTGCCTTGGATTCAATGGGGATGCAAGGTTTTTATAACTAAATTTCTTAATTTTTTTGATAAGCATAATACTGAAAGAGTTTATTTATTAGATATTCAATATAAAAATTAAAATTAATTAACTTGTACCAACTGAAACAAAAAAATTTCGTTATTCTATATAAAGTAAAAGTACTCAGTACTTGAATTTAATGCCTCAAAAAACATTGAGATTCAAAATTCATCAAGACGGAAGAGTTGAAGAGACTGTAGAAGGTTTTACTGGTAATTCTTGCAATGATGCTACAAGAAATCTTGAAGATGCTCTGGGTAAAGTAACAGTTAAAAATAAAACTTCTGATGCTTTCATCTCTAATCAAAATGAAAAATTAAAACAATTCAACAAGGAATCTAATGTCACACTTTAGTACGATTAAAACTCAGCTCAAAGAAGCAGAGCCATTAATTAAAGCCTTAAATAACCTTGGTTACATGATCAATCAAGAAGAAAAGTTTGTTAAGGGCTATAGAGGTAAATTTACAGCTGTTGATATAAGCATGAATCTTCCTGGAGATACTAAAGTTGGATTTAAATGGGATAATAATTCAAATTCATATGAGTTAGTCACTGATCTAGATTTGTGGAAATTTGAGCTTCCAGTAGAAAGATTTATCTCTAAAGTTACTCAAATGTATGCCTACGAAACAATTATTTCTAAAACAAAAGAGGATGGTTATCAAATCGTAGAACAAAATAATCAAAATGACGGCTCAATTGAATTGGTTTTAACCAAGTGGGATAACTAATCTCTATTATGGATTTAACCGATCCATTTGATAATAATCTTGGAGAAAATATTGAAATTTCAGGCTTTGAGCCAGTTTTAGGCGGTCAATTAGCAGAAAAAGCTGTTTGGGTTGATGAAGCTAAATGTATTGGTTGTCAATACTGTGTACACGTTGCTTCAAACACTTTCTTAGTTGACGAATTTCATGGTAGAAGTCGAGCAATTAGACAAGATGGTGATAGTGTTGATGTTATACAAGAGGCAATAGATACTTGCCCTGTTGATTGTATTCATTGGGTCAAGTTCGAAGAATTAGATGATTTAGAGAATAGCCTCGATAGGGATATGTTTCAATCATTTGGAAAACCACCAAGAATGAATAAGCATTAATTTTTTAAAAGATGCAATATCGTAGATTTGGGAGAACCAATCTGGAGATACCTATTTTATCTCTAGGTGGGATGAGATTTCAAAAAAGTTGGGAACAATTAGATTTTTCTGAGATTTCAAATGAAGAACAAAATAAAGTAGAAAATATTTTAAATCTTGCAAATAAATATGGCTTAAGTCATGTCGAAACTGCTAAGTATTATGGGACTTCTGAGGTGCAATTAGGAATGGGTTTTAAAAATATAGAAAAAATTCCAAACATTATTCAAACTAAGATCCCTCCAAATAGTGATCCAGAAATTTTTAAGAGAGATATTATGACAAGTATTGAAAAATTAAAAGTTAAAAGAATTGATTTGTTAGCAATACATGGCATTAATACAAATGATCATTTACATCATGCTGTTAAAGATGGAGGTTGTATTGACATTTTAAGAAATTTGCAAAAAGAAAATTTAATTGGCTCTATTGGATTTTCAACTCATGGAAAATCTTCACTCATAGAGAAGGCTATATCAACAAACTTTTTTGATTATGTAAATTTGCACTGGTATTTCATCAATCAAGAAAATACAAAGGTTATAAATTTAGCAAATAAGTATGATCTTGGGGTTTTTATAATAAGTCCCACTGATAAAGGGGGACATCTTCATACTCCCTCAGACAAAATGTTGGAACTTTGTAAACCACTTCATCCTATAGTTTTTAACGATCTTTTTTGCTTAAGAAATCAAAAGGTCCATACTCTTAGTGTGGGTATTGCAAAAGAGGCGGATTTTGATTTGCATTTAGAAGCGGTCTCTTTATTATCAGACTCTGAGAAGTATGTTCCGAAGATAATAAACAGATTAAGGCAGGAATCAATTAATTCTTTGGGTTTAGAGTGGCATCAAAATTGGAATAGAAATTTGCCGAGTTGGAACAATACGCCAGGAAATATTAATATTCCCGTTCTGCTTTGGCTTTCAAATTTAATTGATTGGTTGGATATGGAAGGGTTTGCAAAAGCTAGATATCAATTGCTTGGTAATGGAAGTCACTGGTTCCCAGGAAATAACTCTAATTTGATAGATACAGATGTTTCTGAAGTACAGTTATTGAAAGTATTAGAAGGTCATATAAATCCAAAAAAAGTTATAAAAAAATTGAGAACTTTAAAAGAAAAATTTGGGGATAAGGTTACTAAAAGATTATCAAAAAAATAATTTCATAATGGATTTTTCTCAGGTTTGCCAACTTTTCTTGGGTAGATTTTAGGGCAAATATTTTTTGGTTGAATAAGAATAATATTTCGAGTACCTTTATTGCTTGGTAACAAAATCTTCTTTTTATCTTTAAATTTTCCTTCTAATATTTCTAAGGTTTTATCTAAATTTTTACTTTCTTTATCAGTCCATTTGCCACAATATAAAACCCCTAAACCTTCTTTTTTTAGCATTGGTAGTATGTATTCTGAAACTGTTGATGGATTACTCACTGCTCTAGTAGTAGCTATATTGAAACCATTTCTCATTGACGATTGATGGGCTAAGTTCTCAATACGATCATTAATTACATGAATATTGTTTTTGAAATTGATCTCTTCAATTAAGATTTTTAGAGCATCTGTTTTCTTTTTTGAAGAATCAACTAGGTATATTTCTGAAGTAGGATGAGTTATGGCATAAGCTAAACCTGGGAAGCCACAGCCGGATCCAATATCTAAAAATTTTTTATTATCAAAATTAATGTTCGGGAAAGTTTTAAAGGGCCAAATGCTGTCAAAAACTTGAGATACCCAATAATCATCACCATTAATTAATCTCGTTAAGTTTGTTTTATTATTTAATTCTTTAATTTTAATTTGTAATTCTTGAAACATAATTATCTCTTCTTCGGTTATTAAGGAAAAAATTTCTTCTGGAATGTTTTGTTTTTTCATTTCGTTATAAATATAAATTTTTACCATTCATAAAATACATTCTATTTATTAAAAATTTATTAGAATTACAATATTAATAAAAGATTATTTTGAAAGGGGAAATTTCTTATTACAAAATTTTAGGTGTAGATGAAAATGCCTCAAATCATGAATTAAGAAAGGCATTTTGCAAACTTTCCATTGAGTTGCATCCTGATACAACTTCTTTAGAAATAGACGATGCTAAAAGTAAATTCCAAGAAGTTTTGGAAGCTTATGAAAATTTGAATAATAGTAATTTGAGGAAAAAATACGATAACAAACTAAAGGAAAAATATAGAAGTAAACAAAATACTAAAGTTTTTAATAATTTAATAATCGATTCAAATAATCAAAATTTAGTAGGTAACAGAAGACCTTTTTCAAATGGGGAATTGTTTTCGTTATTTCTTTTATTTATTATCATTTCTATTAGTTTGATTTGTTCAATTTTTATTGCCTCTTTTACTGGCAAAGAATTAGATACAATACCTACCTGGTTAGTAAAATGATACTTTAAAAAAGTTTGTGAATCTCCCTAAAAAACCCATTAATCAACATTCACTGCAATCATTGGAATTGTGGCTAAATGATTTAGGTGCTGTGAAGGATGTTAATAATCCATCTAAATGGTACCTTTTACTTTCTAATTGGAATGCAACTATTATTTTTGAACAAGAAGATTTAAGTGTTATGTGGGAAAGTGAGGGTCAAGAAACTAAAAGACTATTTTCTTACTGTATTAATAGAGAAGATGTGGAAAATGCAATACTGCAGGGGCCTTAAATTTCTATCTAAAGATTGTCTAAGATTTGCCTTATTATCCAGTAACTTTTTTCTAATTGATCATCTGTTATACAGAGAGGCGGCAAGAGGTAAATAACATTCCCAAGGGGCCTAATGAATAAACCTTGCTCCATTGCAAGACTCTTTATTTCTTTCCCAATATTATTGAAATAACCTTTTTTGTTCCCAATATCTAAATCGAAGGCAGCAATTGTGCCGGAAACCCTTACCTTTTTTATATAAGGTAAGTTTTTGAATTTGATTAAATGAGATAAATGTTTTTCTTCAAATGAAAGGTATTTTTGTGGTTCTTTTTCTAATAAATCAAGGCTAGCGTTTGCTGCAGCACAACCTAAAGGATTAGCAGTAAAACTATGTCCATGCCAAAAAGTTTTTCTTGGGGAATCATCAATAAAGAATTGAAAAATTTTTTCTTTACATAAAGTTATTCCCATCGGTAAAAATCCACCAGTTAAACCTTTTGAAATACTTATTAAATCAGGAATGATTTTTGCCTTTTGAAACGCAAAAAGGCTTCCACATCTTCCAAATCCAGTCAATACTTCATCTGCAATTAACAAAGAATTGTTATTTTTTATAATTTCTGAAACTTTTTTTATAAACTGAGGCCTAACCATATTCATCCCTCCTGCGCCTTGAACAAGTGGCTCAAGGATTACTGCAACTGTGGGAGTTTTAAGTAGAGTTTCTAATTTTTGGATCGCCTCATTTTCTTTATTTTCTACTTCTTTATCGTTCATCCAAGTTGAAGGCCATGGGACTCTTCTAACTGGAAACATAAGATTATCGAAATTCTCATTAAAAATATTTCTTTCACCTAAAGCCATTGCTCCAAATGTATCACCATGATAGGCGCCATCAAAAGCTACTATTTGAGTTCTTGTCTCTCCTCTATTTTGCCATGATTGGAAGGCAATTTTTAAAGCGACTTCCACTGCAGTAGAGCCGTTATCAGAAAAGAATAATCTTTCTAGTTTTGTTAATTCACTAAGTCTTTCCGCTAATTTTTTTGCCTGTGGATGTAAGAAATCAGCAAATATAACTTGTTCAAGTTTTTTTGATTGATCGAAAATGGCATCCGCAATATATTCGTTACTATGACCATGAAGAGTTACCCACCAACTACTAATTGCATCTATTAGCTCTTTTTTAGGATCTTTAGTAAATAGGAGGGCATCTTTACCATGAGTTACTTCTATTTGCGGTTTGCTGGTATTGATTTGTGTAAAAGGTGGCCAAATATTACGATGCCAATCTTGATTTGGAGTGTTTGAATCCAAAGATTTCATTTAACTTATTTTTGAGTTTAATAGTGAGATCAACTTATTCTTGATACCTAGTTCTTTCCATAGTATATCTAAATTATTTGAGTCCATTTTTTTGATGTAAGGAAATTCAGCAATTAACGGAATACCACTAAAATCAACTAGAGTTTTTGGATTATCTAGGTGTTTTTCGCCATTGACTACTAAACCTAAAATCTCAATATTTCTTCGTTTTAAGGCCTCAATACTAAGCAGGGTATGGTTAAGAGTCCCAAGTGAGCTCTTACATACAAGTATTACTGGAAGATTCCATTCTTTTATTTGATCTATTTGCAAAAAATTGCGTGTTATTGGAACCATTAATCCACCTGCAGTTTCTACAATTAGTGAGCCTTCCACTTTTGGCAATCTTAACTTGTCAAAGTTAATAGTTTTTTGATCTATTTCAGCAGCCCAATGAGGAGATAGAGGTTTTGTAAAGACATAAGCTTCTTTGATTATTTTTTCTTTACTTACTTGTGAAAGTTTTTCAACAGTTTGAGTATCAGTTTGTGATTCAATACCACTTTGAATAGGCTTCCAATAAAAGGAATTTAATCCTTTAACGAAAAAAGAGCTTATTAAAGTTTTCCCAATATCAGTATCTGTTCCACAAATTATAAATTTGAAAATATTATTGTGACTACTCATAATTTCTTAATGATTTGAATCTCAATTTGCCATGAAAGGTTTACTGTATTATTGTAATTCTTTGGCCAAAACTTTTGAATTTCCTTTAACTCTTTTACTGTTTTGCGTTTACAGTTTGTTGATTGTGCTCCTATATTTTTAATGCTTCTAAAAAGCTTATATACATCTTCAAAATTTTCAAGATAATTAAACTGTTCTGAATAATGTATTTCAGTTGATTTGAAATCTTTTAATAATTCTTTAGAGCAAAGGAAATTAAGACCACTATATTCAATATCAATTTTGTTACAAGTATCTTTCCATTCAGGAAAACAATCTTTTGTTGGATATGAAATGATTAAAAAACCTCCAGCTTTTAATTTGCTAAACCAATTTTTTATTATCTTTTCTGGGTTATTTAACCAATGTATGCAAAAGTTAGATGTTAATAGAGAACAGTTATTTATTTCAGGAGGTAAATCATTATTTAAATCCCATAAAATTTTTTTTCTAGAAAATTTATTCTCAAGAAGCATTTTCTTGCTGAAATCAATTCTGGATACTTTTTGGGAAGAAAATTTTTTTTCTATTTCATCTGCTAATAGTCCTGGGCCTGATCCTAGATCTATCCATTCACCCTTTGTTTGGGGATTTAATTCTTTGATAAATTGAACAATCTTTTTTGCAAAAAATTTCTGTATATTTGAATGCTCTAAATATCGATATGCAGCATCATTAAAATTATTTTTTATTTTCTCATTCCACTTTTTACTATCCATTTCAATCATTAAGTGTATTAAGTAAGATCTCGTATAAATTTAAATTATTCAAGCAATGACCTTGTTGAGCTAATTTAATTAAAATTGGCTTCCTATCAAGTGTTTTATTTAAGGAATTTAAAAAGTTAGTATTTGATTCGTTGTTAAGAATTAAATCATTTTCTGATTTTATAAAAATAATTGTGCAATCTTTTCTTAAAAATACTGGAAAATCTCTATTGATGTAAAGTTGTTTTAAATCACTTAAAAGAAGAGTTTTATTTAAACTCTCTAGACTTTTATAAAAGATATTTTTAAAATTATTATTAATATGATTTGGCATAAATGATCTATGTATAAATTCTTTCAACATATCCTCAGGTTCATCTTTTATGATTTTTGTTTCCATTCTTTTTAGAGACCTCAAAATAAAGTTTCTCTTATTACTTAAAGGAAGAAAATTATTAAAAGAATTTATAAGAACAATATGAGTTGCTTCTTTTAAAATTTTTTTTTGCATTAAATGAAAACCAAATGAATGGCACAAAGTCATTCTGATTTCTTTTTTAGATTTGCTTTTAATCCATTTTGCTTGATAATTATTTGTCGAAAAATAGCCCCTTTCATTATCTTGCCAATGCCAATTATTATTTAAAAATTCAACTTTATAATCATCCCAGAAATATTTATTTAGTCCCCACCCATGTTGAGTAATAATTTGTTTCATTTAAACTCTTTTATTACTGCAATGAAATTCTTTAGCAGATTAAAATCTAAGTTTCTTCGTATTGTTATTCTGATTCTTGATTGCCCCACTGGAACAGTTGGCGGTCTTATCGCAATTGCTAAAAATCCATTTTCTTCGAGATATTTTTGTAAATAAATTGCCTTCTCTTCTTGGCCAACAATAATTGATAAAATGTGAGAATCCCCCTGAACTGGAAAACTAAAATTTTTAATAATTTCATCTTTCCATACATTCGCAGAAGATAACAAATCATTACCCCATTCTTTATTTTTTAAAATTTTTTTTAAACCTTCTAGCGCCCCAGCAGCTAAAGATGGGGCAAGTGCGGTTGTATATCTAAATGCACCACTTGTTTGGATAAGGTATTCTCCAACTTCTGCATTGGAAGCTATGAAAGCTCCACCGCTTCCAAATGCTTTTCCAAAAGTCCCAGTAATCATAGTTATATCTGAACGACAATTAAAACTTAAACCCCTGCCTTCAGGGCCCAAGATCCCAATTGCATGAGCTTCGTCTACGAATAATTGGACATTATTTTTTTTGCAAATTTCCGTTATTTCTCTAAGCGGAGCAATTGATCCTTCCATGCTATAAAGAGATTCAACAACAACTAAAATGGAATTTTTTGTGGGGTTAAATTTAATAATTTTATCTTCTAAATCTTTTAAATTATTGTGTGAAAATCGAACCAGTTTTGCTTGAGCAGCTTTGACTCCAACTAATAAAGAGTTATGGATCAATTTATCTGCTATTACGATACTATTTTTGTTCGCTAAAGCCTGTATAGCGGCTATATTTGCTTGAAATCCGCTTGGGAAAAGTAATACTTTCTCTTGATCAAGCCACTTGGCAAGTTCTGTTTCTAATAATTTATGTATTGGCCTTGAACCTGTAATAAACCTAGAGCTTCCTGAACCAATACCTTCTAAAAGGCTTACTTCGTAAGCAGCTTTTATTAAATCCTTGTCTCTACTTAATCCAAAATAATCATTACTGCATAAGTCTATAAGTTTTTTATTATGCGAATTTAAACTTAGAAGTTCGAATGGTTTATTACCTAAAGAAAATGTTTTTAATTTACGGATTCTATTTTTTGGAATTTTTATTTTTTTCATTTTGGCAAAATAAATATAGTTGATTTAATTAAAAAGATTTAGATTTACTATTAAAGTTTGCAAGGTATTTTTTGTTTATTAATATCTATATAGATCATATATTAAGAAGTTAACTCATCATCTCTTCAATCACAATTATTGCTTAATTTAGAGGAAAATTTTCCCTTTCCGCTAGATGATTTCCAATTAGAGGCAATACAAGCTATTAATAGCGGAAATTCTGTTGTTTTAACCGCACCAACAGGTTCTGGTAAAACATTAATAGGTGAATTTGCTATTTATAGAGGTTTATCTCATGCTAGCAGAGTTTTTTATACAACACCTTTAAAGGCATTATCAAACCAAAAGTTTAGAGATTTTGCTAATCAATATGGTGAGAATAAAGTTGGTCTTTTAACTGGCGATATAAGTATAAATAGGGAAGCACCCATCTTAGTCATGACGACTGAGATTTTTAGGAACATGCTTTATGGTGAATTTGATGAATTTGATGATCCCTTAGAAAATTTAGAATCTGTGATTCTTGATGAATGTCATTATATGAATGACCCCCAAAGAGGCACAGTTTGGGAGGAAACCATAATCCATTGCCCTACTAGAACTCAAATAATTGCTTTATCCGCAACAATTGCTAATGCAGATCAACTACAAAATTGGATAGAAAAAGTTCATGGACCCACAGTACTAATTAATAGTGATAAGAGACCAGTCCCACTTGATTTTATTTTTTGTAGTTTTAAAGGCCTCCATCCACTTTTAAATAACAAGGGTAATGGAATTCATCCAAACTGTAAGATTTGGAGAGCCCCAAAAGGGCAGAAAAAGAGAGGAAAAGTGGGAAGAATAATGCAACCAAAGTCCCCCTCAATTGGCTTTGTGATCTCCAAATTAGCTGAACGAAATATGTTGCCAGCAATTTATTTTATTTTTAGTAGAAGAGGATGTGACAAGGCTATTGAGAATATAAAAGATTTAACTTTAGTAAGTTATTCAGAGGCAAATAAAATATCCCAAAAATTAGATGTTTATCTTAAAAATAATCAAGGGGCAATTAAAGATAAATCTCAATGCGAGGCATTAAAACGCGGGATTGCATCTCATCATGCTGGATTATTGCCTGCATGGAAAGAATTGGTTGAGGAATTATTTCAGCAAGGTTTGATAAAAGTTGTTTTTGCAACTGAAACTCTAGCTGCAGGAATTAATATGCCCGCAAGAACCACTGTAATTTCTTCTTTATCAAAAAGGACAGAAGATGGGCATAGATTATTATTTAGCAGTGAATTTTTGCAAATGTCAGGAAGAGCTGGAAGAAGAGGGAAAGATACCCAAGGATATGTTGTTACATTGCAAACAAGATTTGAAGGTGCAAAAGAAGCGAGTGCACTGGCTATAAGCAAACCAAATTCTTTAGAGAGTCAATTCACTCCTAGCTATGGAATGGTACTAAATCTTTTACAAAGTTATACTTTAGAGAAGTCTAAAGAATTAATTAAAAGAAGTTTTGGTAGTTTTTTATATTTAGGTGAATCATCAGGTGAGAATGTAATTCTTGAAAATTTAGATAAGGATTTAATTGAATTAAAAAAAATTACTTCTAACGTTTCATGGAAAGATTTTGATGCCTACGAAAAGTTAAAAAATCGTCTTAAAGAAGAGAGAAGACTCTTGAAAATTTTAGAAAAACAATCAGCAGAAAAATTATCAGAAGAGATAACCAATGCACTCCCATATATTAAAGATGGAAGCTTAATTTCAATAAAAGCACCTCAAATTAAAAGAAAAATTGTTCCAGGATTGATTTGTAAGAAAATATATGAATCTCAAAAAATTAAGAGTCTATTGTGTTTGACTATTGATAATTTATTTATTCTTATAAAACCCTCATACATAGTAAGTATTTTTAATGATTTGGATGTAATTGATGTTTTGGCACTTGAATCGCCCAAGATGTATTTTCCTGGAGAGGTTGTTAGGGGAGATGATATATCACAGTGTTTTGCTGATCGAATTTTAGAAGTTTCTAAAACAAATGATTTACAAACTCCACAATATGATCTGACAACGGAAGTGTTGGCACAACAGCAACAAATTAATAATTTAGAAGAAAAAGTCACTGATCATCCCGCACATAGATTTGGAGACTCCAAGAAATTAAAGAAATATAGAAAAAGAATTATTGATGTTGAACAAGAAATAAATTTGAGAAAAAAACTTCTTGATGATAAAGAAAATCATAACTGGAGAACTTTTACCGATTTGATTAAAATTTTGAATCACTTTGGTTGTTTAAATGATTTGGAATTGACAGAAGTTGGACAAACAGTTGGTGCAATAAGAAGTGAAAATGAATTATGGATTGGTCTTGTCTTAGTCAGTGGTTATTTGGACGATTTAGATCCTCCTGAGTTGGCTGCAATTATTCAAGCTATATGTGTTGATGTGCGGAGGCCTAATCTTTGGTGTAATTTCAAGCCTTCTTTGAAGGTAATAGATGTTTTTAATGAATTAGATGGTTTAAGAAAATTACTCGCTTCTCAACAAAATAAGTTTCATATTGAAATTCCTATGTATTTAGAAACAGAGTTGACTGGAATTATTTCTGAATGGGCAAGTGGAAAAAAATGGAAAGATTTGGTTTTTAATACTTCATTAGATGAAGGTGATGTAGTGAGGATTATTAGAAGATCAATTGATGTCCTTTCACAAGTTCAATACTGTATTGGTGTTAGTAATAAATTAAAAAGCCAAGCCAAGCTAGCATTAAAAGCTATTAATCGTTTTCCTGTTTCTGAATCTAATGATCTTATAAAAATCTCTGAAGATATTAATCCTGCGACAAAAAGAATTGATAATAATTCTTAAGTTTTTTTAATCAAATCATTGAATTAATATTCATTGCTTCATCAAATTCATCTTCGTTTAAATAACCTAATTTAAGTGTTGCCTCTTTTAAATTTAATGATTCTTTGAAGGCAAGGTTTGCAATTTCAGCTGCTTTTTCATAACCAACTTTTGGCACTATTGCTGTAATCAGCATTAGTGAATTTTCTAAATTTAACTTCATTTTCTTTTGATTAGGTTCCATTCCATCAACTAATTTTATTCTGAAGTTTTTTATTGCATTTTTAAGTAATTTTAAACTTGTAAGAATATTAAATCCAATAAGAGGCTTATATTCATTCATCTGTAAAGTACCGCTAGAATTAGCCATTGACACTGCATATTCTAAACCCATTATCTGAGTGCAAACCATTGATAAGGCTTCACATTGAGTAGGATTAACTTTGCCCGGCATGATAGAACTTCCAGGTTCATTTTGAGGGATAATTAATTCATATATTCCTGTTCTTGGACCAGAAGATAGAATTTTTATATCATTTGACATTTTAAATAGTGCACCTGCTAAAATTTTTAATTGACTCATTACTTGAGCTAGACGATCATGCGAGGCCATGATAGAAAAATTATTTTTTGATTTATAGAACATAAGATTAGTATCATCTGAAATTGATTTTATAGACTCTTCACAAAATCCTTTTGGGCAATTAATCCCTGTACCAACTGCAGTTCCTCCCAGAGGTAAGAAATACAAATCATTCAGACTCATAATAATTGCATTCTCAGCATCTTTAAGTTGCTCGGACCATCCAGATATTTCTTGCCCAAAAGTAAGGGGTACTGCATCTTGAAAATGGGTTCTTCCTATCTTTATAAGGTCTTTCCATTCTTCACTTTTTTCATCAAGGATCTTCGTAAGTTCTCTTATTGTAGGAACTAAATTTTTGATTATTTCATTAACAACAGATATTTGAATAGCAGCAGGAAAAGTATCATTAGTTGACTGAGATTTATTTACATCATCATTCGGATGAATTGGTTGATGACTGCCAAGTTCTGAATTTGTTTTTAATGCTGCAATATTTGAAATCACCTCATTTACATTCATATTTGTTTGCGTGCCACTACCTGTTTGCCAAACCTTTAAGGGAAACTGTGAATCATGAAGCCCATCAAGTATTTCTTTACATGCCTCTACAATCAAATCTTTTTTTCTTTTATCTATTAATCCTAAATTGCAATTCGCAATTGAAGCAGCTTTTTTTATGAGGGTAAGTGAATAAATTAACTCAATTGGAATTAATTCTTCTCCAATAGGAAAATTTATTATCGATCTTTGTGTTTGAGCACCCCACAAAGCTTTGATGGGAACCTCTATTGTGCCCATACTATCTTTTTCAATCCTAAAGTTTTTTGTCATTATTCCTCTGAAAACACTGGTTTAACTGAGATACGGTTTTCAGTAATCCTAGATACCTAACTTCTCCCATATTACACTTAAATTATTGAGATGAATCGAAGGATTAAAACATTCTTCTAGGTCGCTTTGATCAATAAAATCCATTATTTCATTATCTCTCTCTAGATTTTGTTTGAAATTCCCATTCTGAGTATTCCACGCCTGATGCGCATTTTTTTGTACCAAGCTATAAGCCTTTTCTCTAGATAAGCCCCTCTCTACAAGCAAAAGTAAAACTTTCTGACTAAAGATCACACCACCATAAATATTTAAATTTTTGAGCATATTTTTTGGATAAACTTCCAAATTGCTTACTATATCTTTCATTTCCCTGAGCATAAAATGCAAACAGATTGATACGTCAGGTAACATGATACGTTCATTTGAACTATGGCTTATATCTCTTTCGTGCCAAAGTGGAACATTTTCCAGTGCTGTTAAGACGTAACTCCTCAAAATTCTTGCTAAACCGCTTACTCTTTCACTTCTAATAGGATTTCTTTTATGCGGCATTGCAGAACTTCCTTTTTGCCCTTTTGTAAAGCCCTCCTCAACTTCTAAAACGTCAGTCCTTTGTAAATTTCTTATTTCAGTTGCGAATCTGTCTAGAGAAGCGCCAACTAGTGCAATAGTTTGTACATATTCTGCATGTCTGTCTCTCGAGATAACCTGCGTACTTGCTGTATCTGGTTTTAAGCCGAGTAAATCACAAGTTATTTGTTCTACATTGGGATTCGTATTAGCGTAAGTTCCCATTGCACCACTTATTTGTCCAATTGCTACAGATTCTCTCAGTATTAGCAATCTTTTTTTGTTCCTTATTATTTCTGCTAACCATCCAGCAAGTTTAAAACCGAAGGAAATTGGCTCCCCATGAATTGCATGAGATCTGCCAACCATTAATGTATTTTTATGCTTCCTTGCTAATAATCTAACTTCATTTTCTAGGTTCTCAATTTCTTCCAATAATAATTCGCAAGAGTCTTTTAATTGAAGAGATAAGCCAGTATCAAGTACATCACTACTTGTCATACCTACATGTATGTATCTTCCAGAATCTCCTACAAATTCATTAACGCTTGTAAGAAATGCTATAACATCATGTTTAACTTCTTTTTCAATTTCGGTAATTCTAGATTCATCAAACTTTGCATTTGAACGTATCTCTTTCATGGCATTCTCAGGAATTTTCCCGAGGGAAAAATTTGCTTCACATGCAGCTATTTCAACTTTAAGCCAACTCTGGAATTTTGCCCTTTCAGTCCAGATTGTCCCCATTTCGGGTAATGTGTAACGCTCGATCACAATTTTTACTAATTATCAATATAAACTTTATAACCAAAATCGAATTATTGCCCTATACCTTAAAGATGTACTTGCCATTGAACATATTTGTCTGATTATTATTTTCTTATGTAACATTTTTCTGGCTAATAAAGAAAGCTTAAATATAAAAATGTTTCATTTATTCCTTGCATTAACAATGGGTAATTTTTTAGTTCTAATTTAAAATTGGAAGGTATTAAACAATTTCGATCTTAATCTTGTAGAAGTTCATTATTCAGTCTTTTTTATTGATTAATAGATGATTAAAAAAAGTAGATTAGACCTTTATCTTCTAAATAAAGGTTTATGTGAAACTCGTCAAAAGGCCCAAGGTTTAATTCTTGCTGGCAAGGTTAGAGATATTAATGGAAAAGTAATGGATAAACCTGGACAACAAGTATTAATTGGATCTGAATTTTTTATTGATTACGAACCTATGTTCGTATCAAGGGGTGGCGAAAAATTATTGGAGGCATTTAAAAAACTTAAAATTAAAGTTAAAGATAAAATATGTATTGACGCAGGGATCTCTACTGGGGGATTTACTGATTGCTTATTGCAACAAGGAGCAAAGTTAGTTTATGGGATAGATGTTGGTTATGGACAGACTGCATGGAAGATTAGAAATAACCCCAAAGTCATACTTTTTGAACGAACTAATATTCGAAATTTAAAACCTAATGATCTTTTATGTAGAAGTAATGAATTACCAAATTTTGTGGTTGCTGATTTGTCTTTTATTTCATTAAAGTTAGTTTTTAAATCTATCGGTAATTTATTAGAAGGTGATTGTATTGAGGGAATATTCTTAATTAAACCCCAATTTGAAGTAGGTAAAGATAAGGTCAGTAAAGGCGGTGTTGTTCGCAATCCTAAATTCCATACTGAGGCTATAGAGTCTGTTATTAATGCTGCTAAAAATTTCCAATGGAATATAAAGAATTTGATAGCTTCTCCACTAGTAGGCCCTGCTGGAAATCATGAATATCTAGCTTGGATGACCTTAGGAAGTCAATCAGATACAAAGATTGATAGTGAATATATACAAAATTTAGTAAAAGAAACTCTTTGAATTAAAGAGCTTCTTCATCTTTGTCGCCAGTTCTAATTCTCACAACAGAATCAATTGATGTTATGAATATTTTTCCGTCACCTATCTCTCCAGTTTTTGCAGCTTCTGCAATCGCATCTATAACTGAATTAACCTTTTCATCTTCTACAACAACTTCTACTTTGAGTTTTTGAAGGAATTCAACAGTAAATTCGGATCCTCTATATCTTTCAACTTGTCCTTTTTGCCTTCCAAAACCTCTAACTTCACTAACTGTCATTCCAACAATACCGGAATTTACTAATGCAATTTTTACATCCTCGAGCTTAAATGGACGTATGATTGCTTCAATTTTCTTCATGATTAAAGATTGAACATTTCTATTTTAATTGTTTTTTGGGAAAACATCCAACATTGAAATATCAGAAAAACATTCAACATTAAGGCCTGCATTCTTGGCGTCTTCAATTAATAATTGGGAATTTTCTTCAGAAATTATTACTGTACTATTTGACAACGCTTCCCACTGATTATTCTCAAAGTGTGTTTGAAGCCATAACATTCCAATTGCAGTTTTTGGTTGAAGGGATTTATTTAAGTTGTTATCGATAGTTATCAAACAAATGTCCATTAATTTTTCATTGAACTAAACACATATAAACCTTTCGGCGGACATTATGAATGTTACTATTGATACAAAAATAAGATTTTACATCTTTTGACTTAGTCAATTGTAATACTTAGATTTGTTGATACTTTTGCGAATTTTTATCTTTATATATAGTTTTTATATAGGTTTAGTAAAAAAGTTCTACTAAAAATGAGTACAGCTAAATTAGAAGATTCGACTCAAAGACCGCTATATGGTGAAAGAATTATTGAAGAATCAAAAATAATTTGTTTCGATAATCCAAATAAGAAAAGAATTTATGAAATTTCTATTCAGTTGCCTGAATTTACATGTAAGTGCCCCTTTTCTGGTTATCCAGATTTTGCAAAGCTTAATATTATTTATCAACCTAATTTGAAAGTCTATGAGTTGAAGTCCTTAAAGCTTTATATTAATAATTTTAGGGATATAAAAATATCACATGAGGAAGTTGTGAATAGAATTATGGATGATTTAGTGAATGAAGGTTCACCTCACTGGATACATTTAAATGCTGCATTTAACCCCAGAGGTAATGTTTCTATGCAGTTAGATATTTTTAGTGGGCAGAAAAGAAATTAAAAATTTTTTATTTCGTCTGATAATTTAAAAAATTCTTTTTTAAAACCAACTAGATTTTTATTACTAAGGCCTCCAATAGATAACTTTTGTGATTCTTTATTTACCAGAATCCATAATTGGTTAGTTGGTATTAGACTTATTATTGTTCCAAAAATTATTAAGATAAAAGAAAAGTAAATAAATGGTATGGACGGATCATTTTTAATAATTAATCCACTGCTGGGGATTATTTTTTTCAGAGATACTTTTGAAGAGTTAACTTCTAAAGGATCGTCATTGATATAGAGATTATTCCCGGAAAAATTTTCTATATTCGAAATTTTAAGTGGACCATTTTCATTATCTATTGTTAGAAGGAAATTTTTTTTAGTCTCAGATCCTAATTCAACTAAAACTCCCCAAACTTGATTACCGATTTCTGGAATCTCCTTTAATTGTAATTGATAAAGTATATTATCTATTTCTAAAACAACATTTGATATTGCCCAATCTGCTTGATAAATAGTTAATCCTTTAAACCTGATTGGGTGATTAACTTTGGTTGTTTTTATTTCATTTAAATTTAGATCTTCAGAAGAAAAATTTAATTTTGAAATAAACTGTTTGGGCACGCCATCACTTTCACGTTCTATAGAAAAATCGACTAATTTTACATTGGCTTTTGAGTTTGTGCTCTCATTAACAAGATCTAAAGTTTCTCCAGGCAGTAAATATTGTTCTTTTGATTGACTTGTAAAACTTCCATATGCTGAACCTATAAGTAAGACTATTAATCCTATATGTACAACTAAAGGACCGATTTTTCCAATTAACCCCTTTCTTGCAGAAATATGACTATTAAATTTGTATGTTTTCCATCCTTTTTTTTTAAGTAATAAATCTACTTTTGATATATGTTCTCCATCTTGATTGATTGGATGACTTGTAGTTAGTTGCAGTTTGCTAAATTTTTTTTCGCTCTTATATTCAATCCATTTTAATGAAGCTTTTAATGAAGGGATTTGTCTCCTAAAACTACAAGCTGCCAAAGAAATGCAAAGAAGAATTAATGTAAATAAAAACCAAAAGCTTGTATATATATGATCCAATTGAAGTTTTAAGACTTTTTCTCCATCTAAAAATCCAAAAATGGGAGCTATATCGAAATTATCAATATAGAATTTATTATTACTACCTTGAGGTATAAAAGTACCTATTCCACTGGCAATAGCAATGAAGATTATCAGCGATATAGCGAATTTTAAACTTGATATTTTTAAAATTAGATTCTTAAAAATAATCATTTAAATCCAATTTGAAAATAAATTTAATAACCCTAGGGAAACTAAAAATATCCCACTTAAAGTCGGAATTATTTGACTAAATTTTCTGAGAGCTAAAAATTGCTTTAAGTTTTCTGCAGTAGCTCCTGCAATGATTAATGGGGTTACTTGGCCTATCCCAAAGAAAAACAAAAAAATAATAGATATTATTGGGTTTTTAGCTTGCGATACCCAAGCTAAAAGAGTCGCTAAAACTGGAGTAATGCAAGGTGACGAAGCTAGTCCAAAAGTAGTCCCTATGGCAAAAGGCGCTATAAATGTTGGTATTTTATCTTCAATTATTTTTATATCAGGTCCATTCGGAAACTGAAACTTTAGAATTCCTAATAAATTTAAACCCATTATTATTGCTATTAAGGCAACAAATGAAGTGTAATAAGATGGAATTTGCCCATATATTTTACCTAAGAATCCACTCGCAGCCCCCAGTGCAACAAGCGAGAAAACTACACCTCCTGAAAAACTAATAAGTTTAAATTTATTTTTCTCTGTTCCGCCTATATAAGCAATTGTCACTGGGAGTAATGATAATGAACATGGCCCAAGACTTGTTAAAAGTCCTGCGCTGAAAACCAAAAATATAGTAAATGGACCAGGACTACTAAGACCATTCTGCATAAGCAGATTACCCTTTTGAGATAATTCTGAAATAACTAAATTAAATGATTCGATAGCTTGAATTTAATCCTTTAAATTCTAACTAATTAAGAGTCTTTCGTGTACTAATCATACCAATGAATCCTGTTGACTCTAATGAACATCTAACTAACATCCCTGCAATAAAAAAAGACGCTATTAATGAATTGCCACCATAACTAATGAAAGGTAGTGGTAACCCTGTAGTGGGCATTGAACCTGTTGCTACAGCAATATGCATTATTGATTGACCTGTCAACAACACACCACATCCGATAGCAACTAATTTTGTATAGTTGTTTCTGCATTTAAGACTAATTCTTAGACTTATATAAGAGAATACTGCTAAAAATCCTAAGAATAAAGTACACCCCAATAAACCAAATTCTTCCGCAAAAATGGCAAAAATAAAATCTGTATACATGAACGGCAGATACTGTAATTTTTGTATCGACAGTCCAAAACCTTGGCCAAATAGACCACCTGAACCTATAGCTAATAAACTTTGAACCAATTGAAATCCATTTTCTTGTTGATCTTTCCAAGGATTTATAAATGAAGTAACTCTCAGTTTTTGATATTCGTTATTAAGGATACTGATACATCCAGTAATTAATCCTATTGAAGCAAATGAGCAAAGAGAGCTAAGTTTTACTCCTCCACATAAACCCATTACCCAAAGAAGAATTCCAGTTAATGATGCGGTACTTAAATTAGGCTGTTTAAGTATTAATAAAATTAATAAACCAAAGGTTATAATTGAGATTATTTTTTTTTCATTCTTTGCTAGATTCCAATGTGCAAAAAGATTAGAGGCTTCTAGAATTAGAAAAGGTTTAATTAATTCAGATGGCTGCAGACGTAAATTGCCAAGCACTAGCCATCTTGAAGATCCATTAACTGTAATTCCAGTAAGATTGGTAAGGAAAATCAAAAAGAATAAAATATAAAAAATAATTCTTGAAAACTTTAAAAGATTTCTAATGTTTGTATTAAGTACGAAATAAAATAAACTAATTCCTGGAATTGTCCAAATGATTTGTTTTTTTAAGAAGTAAGCCCAATTTCCCATTTCCCTACTAGCCACCCACCAACTTGATGATCCTAGTATGCATATTCCTAATATTGACCAAATTCCAATGATGACAATGAGGATTTTTGCTTCATAAGGCCATATCGCCCAAGGTAATGGAAATATAGACTCTTTTAAATTGCTGAAAGTTTTTTTGTAATTAGAACTAAAGGTTTTTTTTCTTTTAGCAATTCTTTTATATTTTATTTTATCTTGACTTATCTCCAATTTTTTAGATGTATATTTACTATTGAGACGTTTAAATGAGATTTTGCCAAGTCTTTTATTAACGTTTTAAAGTGTTAACACAATTAAAAAGATGACTTTTCTTAAATTTTATTTTTGAAGAATAAAGTAAAAAATGGCCTACAGATTCATCATAAATCTTAAGATTTAATTTTTTATAAAAAAAAACTAGCTAAAAGGCACCTCTCCGTGATAGATTCCGTGAGTTTATATACTTACTTAAAACCATTCAGAGGGGTTTTTAAACTATGTTCACATCAGTGGACTCAAATAGAAAAAAACTTGAACATCCTTCTAATGAGAATGTTCAATTTCCTCAATCCCTAAATAATTCGATCATTAAAGAAAGTAAATCTGGCATTGCCAATCCAATAGATCATTTGCTTTCCCAGAATGATGAATACACAAAATTGCAATTAACAATTTTTGGAATTACTTTTATTGTTTCTATTTTATTAGCATCAATAACTGGAATTTTTCTAGGTTTTACTTTTGGTTTTAGTATCTTTATAGGTGCAATTGCCGGCATTTTTTACCTACGTTTGCTTGCCAAAAATATAGGGAAACTTGGTAAAGAATCATCAGGTGTATCAAAATTGCAACTATTAGTTCCAGTTTGCCTCTTTATTTTTGCGAGCAAGCTAGGATCTTTGGATATTTTTCCTGCGATGATAGGTTTTTTTATTTATAAGCCTTCACTCATTTTTTATTTTTCACGTTCTTAAGTAAATTTTTTTATTCAAAACAAATGTTTTTTAATTCCTTGCTAACAAATTTTGCAGCATTAGAAGTTGGTCAACATCTTTATTGGCAAATTGGAAATATCAGACTTCATGGGCAGGTATTTTTAACATCTTGGATTTTATTAGGAGCGTTATTAGTTTTTATTTCTTTAGGAACTAAAAAAATGGAAAATGATCCTAAAGGCCTTCAAAATCTACTTGAGTTCCTTTGGGATTACATAAGAGATCTTGCTAGGACGCAAATAGGTGAAAAAGTATATAGAGATTGGATGCCATTTATAGGTACTTTATTTTTATTCGTCTTTGTTAGTAATTGGGGAGGAGCTTTAATTCCTTGGAGATTGATTAAGTTACCAAGTGGAGAATTAGGAGCACCTACTGCAGATATTAATACAACTATAGCCTTGGCTTTATTGGTTTCACTTTCTTATTTCTATGCAGGTTTAAGCAATAAGGGTTGGAGATACTTCGAATATTATGTTCACCCAACTCCTATTATGCTACCTTTCAAAATTCTAGAGGACTTTACGAAACCTTTATCACTCTCTTTCAGGCTATTTGGAAATATTTTGGCTGATGAACTTGTTGTTGGTGTTCTAGTCTTTTTAGTTCCGCTAATTCTACCAATACCTGTTATGTTCCTAGGATTATTTACTAGTGCAATTCAGGCATTGATTTTTGCAACTCTAGCGGCCTACTACATTGGAGAAGCTGTTGAAGAACATCATTAGCTGTCTTCCAATACATTCAGACGCTTTTACAAAGGGTCTGTAATCTGGCAAAATATCTAATCGCGTAGGTCTGAAAATATCAGACCCATTCTTAAAACAAAGAATGTCCAAGCGTGCATGACAACAAAGATTATCAAAAGTATTAAGCTCTTTATTTCAAAATTATGGATTCGATTACTTCCGCTGCATCAGTTGTAGCTGCTGGTTTAGCAGTTGGTCTAGGTGCTATTGGCCCAGGTCTTGGACAAGGTAACGCAGCTCAAGGTGCTGTTGAGGGTATTGCCCGTCAGCCAGAAGCTGAAGGTAAAATCAGAGGAACTCTTCTTTTATCTTTCGCTTTCATGGAGTCATTAACAATTTACGGATTAGTTGTGGCTTTGGTACTACTTTTTGCGAATCCTTTTTCCTAAAAGTTAATATTGCTTCTAATCCTTATTAGCAATATTTAAATTTAATTTTTTAACTTCAACTAAAACATATGTTGGCCTTTAATTTTTTTGGTGCTACAGAAGGTGGATTATTTGATATAAATGCCACTTTGCCACTTATGGCGATTCAAGTAGTTGCACTTACTTACATATTAAATTCTCTCTTTTTTAAGCCTGTTGGCAATGTTGTAGAAAAAAGAGAAAAGTTTGTAAGTAATAATATTATTGAGGCCAAAAATAAACTTTCTGAGGTTAAAAAATTAGAAGCTGATTTATTAACTCAGCTTCAAAGTGCTCGTACTGAAGCCCAAAGAATTGTTAGCGAAGCTGAGAATGAGTCTGATAAGCTCTATAAAGAAGCACTAGAACTTGCCAACAATGAAGCAAATGCTTCAAAAGAAAAAGCAAGACTAGAAATTGAAAGTCAGACGTCTGCTGCTCGTGATCAACTTTCTAAACAGGCTGATGATCTAAGCGAACTTATTGTTAATAGATTGATTCTAGAAAAATGAATTTAACTCTTTTAGCTACAGAAGGTTTTGGATTGAACTTCAATTTATTCGAAACTAATATCCTTAATTGGGCTGTAGTAGTTTTCGGTCTTTATAAATTTTTGCCTGGTTTCCTAGGTAAAATGCTTCAAAAAAGGAGAGAAGGAATCCTTCTTGAATTAAAAGATGCTGAAGATCGACTCCTAAATGCAACTCAAGCTTTAGAAAAAGCGAAGAAAGATTTATCTTCAGCAGAAGAAAAAGCTTCTCAAATAAAAGCAGATTCCCTTAAAAGATCTGAATCAATCAGAATGGAAAGTGAGAAAAAAGCGATAGAGGAGATGGCCCGAATTAAACAAAGTGCAATCTCTGATGAGAGCTCTGAAGCATCCAGAGCAATTTCTCAACTTCGAAAAGAAGCTGTAGAACTGGCAATTAAGAAAGCTTTAGATTCTCTCCCAAATCGACTTGATAAAACAACACAAGAAAATTTGGTAACTCAATCTATTAACAATATTGAGGTGAACTAATGCCACTTTTAAATTCAGTTACTACACCATACGCAGAGGCATTACTTCAAGTTGTGAATGAAAATTCGCAAACTGAAGAGATGGTTTCTGAGGTTAAACAACTCTTGGAATTAATAAATGATTCCCCTGAATTGGAGAAGGCACTATCCTCTCCCATTTTAGAAACAGATGCTAAGAAGAAAATCATTGTTGAAATTTTTTCATATAAGGTTAATTCTTCTTTACTTAATTTCTTAAAATTATTAGCCGATAGGCAAAGAATTGGAATCCTTACTTCAATTCTTGATAGGTTTTTAGAGATTTACCGAGAAAATAGTAATATTGCTTTGGCAACTGTTACTTCTGCAGTCGAGCTTACTGATGAACAGAAAGGTTTAATTACCAAAAAAATCATCAATATTGCTGGAACAGAAAAATTAGAACTTGTAACTAAAATCGACCCATCTCTTATTGGTGGTTTCGTCGCCAGTGTAGGATCAAAAGTAATTGATGCTTCTCTTGCTTCACAAATAAGAAAACTTGGCTTATCTCTTTCCAAGTAACTTTTAAATCAACCTTAAATTCTTAAATCCATGGTATCTATACGCCCTGATGAAATCAGTTCAATCTTAAAACAACAAATAACTGATTATGACCAATCTGTAAGTGTTAGCAATGTAGGAACTGTTCTGCAAATCGGTGATGGCATTGCAAGAATATATGGCTTAGATCAGGTCATGGCAGGTGAATTATTGGAATTTGAGGATGGTACCGAAGGTATAGCTTTAAATCTTGAAGATGATAATGTTGGAGCCGTTTTAATGGGAGAGGCACTTGGCGTCCAAGAAGGAAGTAACGTTAAGTCCACAGGTAAAATCGCATCTGTTCCAGTTGGTGAAGCAATGCAGGGGAGAGTTGTTAATCCTCTCGGACAACCAATAGATGGGAAAGGGGAAATTCCAACAAGTGATACTAGATTGATTGAAGAAATGGCTCCTGGAATAATCAAGAGAAGATCAGTGCATGAACCAATGCAAACAGGTATCACATCTATTGATGCAATGATTCCTGTTGGAAGAGGTCAAAGAGAATTAATTATTGGTGATAGACAAACTGGAAAATCTGCGATTGCTATCGACACAATAATCAACCAAAAAGGTCAAGACGTAGTTTGTGTTTACGTAGCTATCGGTCAGAAGTCAGCATCAGTAGCAAACATCGTAGAGGTCTTAAGAGAGAGAGGAGCTCTAGATTATACAGTCGTAGTTAGTGCAGGAGCCTCAGAACCAGCTGCTTTACAGTACTTAGCACCTTATACCGGTGCGGCAATTGCTGAACATTTTATGTATCAAGGTAAAGCAACACTTGTTATTTATGATGATCTAACAAAACAAGCTCAGGCTTATAGACAAATGTCTCTTCTTTTAAAAAGACCACCAGGAAGAGAGGCTTATCCAGGAGATGTTTTCTACTTACACAGTAGATTGTTAGAAAGAGCAGCAAAACTTTCTGATGCTATGGGAGGGGGTTCTATGACAGCTCTTCCAATTATTGAAACTCAGGCAGGGGACGTTTCGGCTTACATCCCAACTAATGTTATTTCAATTACAGATGGACAAATTTTCTTGAGTGCAGATTTATTTAACTCAGGATTAAGACCAGCTATTAATGTTGGTATTTCTGTTAGCCGTGTTGGAGGAGCCGCTCAGACAAAAGCAATTAAAAAAATTGCTGGAACTTTAAAATTAGAACTCGCACAGTTTGATGAACTAGCTGCTTTTTCCCAATTTGCATCTGATCTTGATGAAGCAACTCAGCAACAACTTGAACGAGGTAAAAGACTTAGAGAGTTATTAAAGCAACCTCAATTTTCTCCACTGAACCTTGCAGAACAAGTTGCAGTTGTTTATGCAGGAGTTAAAGGCCTTATTGATGAGGTTCCAGTTGAAGATGTTACTAAATTTGCAACTGAACTTAGGGAATACCTGAAGTTAAATAAAGCGGAATTTATAGAGGAGATTCTTAAAGAAAAGAAATTAAATGATGGATTAGAAGCGACACTAAAAGAGGTGATAAATGAAGTTAAATCATCAATGCTTGCCACAGTTTAAATTTATTTAGGAGATAATATGGCAAATCTTAAAGAGATTAGAGATCGAATCGTTTCCGTTAAAAATACAAGAAAAATAACGGAGGCTATGAGACTTGTTGCAGCTGCAAAAGTTAGGAGAGCTCAAGATCAAGTTCTTAAAAGTAGACCTTTTGCAGATAAACTTGCACGAGTCTTAGAAAATATACAATCTAGAGTACAATTTGAGGCTGTCGACTCTCCTCTATTATCCAAGAGAGAAGTAAAGAGTATCTCCTTGGTTTGTATAACTGCGGATAGAGGTTTATGCGGTGGTTACAACACAAATATTATAAAAAAGGTAGAAATAAGATACGCAGAATTAATCAAACAAGGTTATCAGCCAAATTTAATTTTGGTAGGGAAGAAAGCTATTGGATATTTTCAAAATAGAAAGGATAGATATGTAATTAAAAGTACTTTCAAAGAACTAGAACAGGTACCCACAGTCAAGGATTCCGAAGGAGTTACAAATGAGATTTTAGCTGAATTTCTTTCAGAAAATTCTGATAGGGTGGAAATTATTTACACGAAATTCATTACTCTAGTTAGCTGCGCGCCTGTCGTTCAAACATTATTGCCACTTGATCCTCAGGGAATTGCTGAGGAAAACGACGAAATTTTTAGGTTGACTACAAAAGATAGTAAGTTACTTGTTGAAAAATCAAATATTGAAAAAAGTGATTCAGAGAAATTACCATCAGATATTGTTTTTGAACAAAGTCCTGATCAATTATTAGATTCGTTATTACCATTATATTTACAGAATCAGGTACTAAGAGCTCTTCAAGAGTCAGCAGCTTCAGAACTCGCTTGCAGGATGACCGCGATGAATAATGCGAGTGATAATGCTAAAGAATTAGCAAGTACTTTGAATCTAACCTATAACAAAGCTAGACAAGCAGCTATTACTCAAGAAATATTAGAAGTTGTAGGAGGTTCAGCAGTTTAGTAATTAGATTTAGGATATGCCTGAATACAATATCAAAGTTCAATTTGAGCAAAAGACTTTTAGTTTTTTATGTTCTGATGATCAAGATATTATTTCGGCGGCAAAAAAGAATGGTATAGATTTACCAAGTAGTTGTTGTTCAGGAGTTTGTACAGATTGTGCATCCATGATATTGGAAGGATCTATAGATCAAGAGGATGCGATGGGATTAAATGATGATTTAAGGGAAAAGGGCTTTGCACTCTTATGTGTGGCATATCCTAAGTCAGATTTGAATATTGTTATTGGTAAAGAGGTCGAAGATGATTTATATAATGATCAATTTGGTAAATATCAAAAATGAAATTAAGTTCAGTTGATTTTTATTTAGATTGGCCAGTTTCAATAAAATTAAAAAATTTAAGGAATTTTATCATTGCAAATTTAGAAAAAAAAGGTGATTTAATTCGATGGTCAATTGTTGATATTCAAAATTCTATTGACTCTTTTGGAACAAAAAAACTTAAAATTAAAGCTGTCTTAGCTAATTAAAAAATTATAAATTTAAATATTTTAATAATGGAAAATTCACCAACAATATTTATTGTTCCAACTGGTATTGGTTGTGAAGTAGGAGGTTTTGCTGGGGATGCACTTCCAACAGCTAAATTATTAGCATCGGCAAGTGGATGTTTAATTACTCATCCAAATGTTATGAATGGCGGCACTCTTTCAGAAAAAGATAAAAATATTTTTTATGTTGAGGGTTATAGTTTAGACCGACTTGCTAAAGGAGAAATCGGTTTAAAAAGGGTAAAGCAACAGAAAATTGGAATAATTTTTGATTCAGCCATTGAAAAAGAAATATTAGTGAGACATTTACAAGTTGCTGATGCATGTGTTTCTACTTTAGGTATTAATATTCATTCTTATGTGATTACAAAAAAGCCATTAAACATAGTTATTGATCCTGATTCTTCAAAAATCAGTGGTGGCACAATTGAAAATCCTGATGCTCTAATTGATGCTGGAAAATGTTTAATAGAAAAAGGAGTTACGGCAATAGCAATTGTGGCAAAATTTCCAGATGATTCAGATTCTTTAGAGACAAATATCTATCGAGAGGGGAAAGGGGTTGATCCTATTTCAGGAGTCGAAGCGGTTATAAGTCATTTAATTAGCAAATTTTTAAAAGTTCCCTGTGCTCATGCACCTGCTTTAAATCCAATTGAATTGAATGAAAATTTAGATCCTCGTGCAGCTGCAGAAGAAATAGGATTCACCTTTTTACCTTCAGTACTAATTGGGTTAAGCAATGCACCTGACATTGTTGAATTGCCCGCTAAAAATGAATCAATCTCACTACACCCTGATCAGATTGAATCTATTGTTGTCCCTAATGGAGCACTAGGTGGAGAAGCAGTACTAGCAGGGATTGAAAAAGGTTTAAATATTATCTCTGTAAAAAATCAAAATACATTAAAAGTGACAAATGAGTTTTATGATTATCCCAATCTTTTTGAAGTGGATAATTATTTAGAAGCTGCAGGCATAATTCTTGCTATCAAAAAAGGTATCAATCTTGATTCAGTTAAACGGCCTTTAAAAAAAATCCAACAGTGTTTTTATGGTGATTAATAAGATATTGCTATGGGAACTCTCCAGTCACTTCCTAAAGATTGGCTGCTTAGTTTCAGGATTGGAGGAGCCTGCTTTCTTTTAAATTCCGCTTTTTTTATGAGTGAGATAATTTTTAAAATTAAATCTTTTTTATAACCATCTTCTTCTAGTTGTTGTAAATCTTTTTTCTCTTCAATGATTCCTTTAAGAATATTATCTAAAATAGAATAAGGTGGTAGAGAGTCAGTATCTAGTTGATTAGGACCTAATTCGGCACTTGGAGCTTTCGTACGTATATTTTTTCCAATTATCTCCACATTAGTATCTAACTTATATGATTTTCTATGGTTAATTGAATCTTCACTATCAAGCCAATTGCATAATTTAAAAACATTAGTTTTATATAAATCCCCAATTACCGATAATCCCCCATTCATATCACCATAAAGTGTGCAATATCCTACGGCGAGTTCTGATTTATTTCCTGTTGAAAGTAATAAATGCTTTTCTTGATTTGCTAAAGCCATCAGAAGCGTTCCTCTGATTCTTGATTGAATATTTTGATTTGTTATTTCAGCCATCTCGAAAGATATGGTATTTATAAAAGACTCTTCAAAAGAGCTCATCAAATTTTCAATTGGGATGCTACTGAAATTTATTTTTAATCTTCTCGCTAAATCTTTCGCATCACTCTTTGAATGAGATGAGCTCCACTTAGAAGGCATTGAGACGCAATAAATATTATTACTGCCAAGAGCAGCTGTCGCAATTGCTGAAACTAGTGCTGAATCAATACCACCACTTAGTCCAATTAAAGCTGTTTTGAATCCGCATTTTTGAGCATAATCCTTAACACCAAGGACTAATGCATCAAAAATTGATGACATCTCAGACTTTTCAAATTTATTTTTTTGAGGTTTTGTTTGCTTAATGTCCCAAATGGAGAGGTCTTCTGAAAAAGATTTTAATTGCTTAATTTTAGATCCATTCTTATCAAGAATAAAACTATTTCCATCAAAAATTAAATTATCATTTGCTCCAATCTGGTTTACATAAATCAGCGGTACTTGAAGATAGTGAGCAGCAAAGCTGGAAACTTTGGATCTTAGCTCTAACTTTTTGAATGTATATGGGGAGGCCGATAAGTTCACTAAGATATCAACTTTTTTTTTCTTTAAATCAAAAATAGGGTTCTTTTTATGAATTCCTCTACCTTCAATATTTTTGTTGACCCATAAATCCTCACATATAGTAAAGCCAAGTCGCCAAGTTTTATTGTTAATTTCTTTTGTTAATACGGAAACTTTTTCTTCTGATCTAAAGTATCTTTTCTCATCAAATACTTCATAGGTGGGAAGAATAATTTTACGAGCAATTATTTTCCACTCACCGCGCTCAAGCAAAGCAATAGAATTATAAAGATTTGGGAAAAAAGAATCATTTATTATCTCAGCTATCCCTACTGTGATGCTCAAGTTTCCATATTCTTTACTAATATCTAAGGATAATTTGTCAAGAATTTGATATTGATTTTCGATTAATTTTTTTTTTAGAAGTAGATCTTTTGCTGGATATCCCCATAGTGATAATTCTGGAGTAAGAACTAAATCTGCAGAATTTGAGCTAGCTTTCGAAGCAGTACAAAGTATTTTTTTTGCATTCCCCTCTAAATCACCAACAACTGGATTGATTTGAGCAAGTAAAAACTTCATTCAACTAATTTAGTGGATTCATATAAATTATTCTTTTTAACAATATCTATTAATGAAGTTGGTAAATTAGAATAATTAAAATTTGACCTGAGCTTAGAACTTGAAATGTTTGGAATTTTTATGGATGAAATCTTAAATTTCACTTTATAAGTTGCAAACATTTTAAGAGTATTTGATTCAATTGGATATCCCTCTCTTAAAATTACTAAAAATCTAACCTCATCATTAATTTTATCAAAATTTTTCCAGTAGAAAATATCTTTAATTAAATCGCTACCAATAACAAAATCTAAATTTTTTAATTCATAAATTCTTTTACATTTTTTTATTGACTCTACAGCCCATTGGCTACTAACACCTTGATTAAATAAAATTTTAGGATTATCTAAATCTTCAATAAGAGTTTTTAATAAATGGCTACGGATTGAGATATCCTCTTTGTGATTTTTGTTGGGGTTGTTACTAACATAACAAATTGTAAAAGCATAGATTTTGGATAATTCTTCAAGTATTTTTTTATGTCCAATGGTTGGTGGATCTGCACTGGTACCAAATAATGCGATGCTTTTAACCATTTAAGTTTTAAGGCAGAATGCTAAAAAAATTATTATTTAAATTTCTATTTGAAAAATAAAAATTTAAGTGATTAAAAATCTCTGGGTCATTTAAAGTCATATTTTTGATCATAAAAGCGGGTTCTATAAAAGAAGCTTTGCTTCTTATAAAAATCTCTTTGGCCGCTAATTTCCCTAGAATTTTTGTAGAGTGCACAGCGATTGCTGCTTGAATAATTGCTATGGGTCCATAGGGTAATAATGAAAGACCGTTAGTGAATGGTGCTGTTATAAGAATTAATTTCTTAATAAGGTTGAAAGAGGTATTAATGCCGACTTGAGTGACTCCCAAACATAAATTATTAATGGATATATTTTTAAATATTTTTCTTGTAGATTCACCTTTCAACTTTAGGCCGTAAATCTTACTTAATTCGTTAATCAATGCAGTATCTAGTGCGAAACTACCAGCAACATCAAATAAAATAAAAGGATTAAGAGCTACTGCGGATGACTTTATAGTTGAAAATTTACCAATAGTTGATTGAGCGGATTTCTGCCTTCTTTTGAATCTTTGTTTTTTTAATCGGAGAAACAATTTATCAGCTAATTGAATAGAATTTAGTGTTAATAGTATCTCACCATATTGATTGATTAATTTTGCTATGTAATTTTTAAGATTGTTTTCATGATTAATAATTATTGGAATATTTAAATCTTTTGGAAGCTTAAACTTTATATTTTCAACTATATCTTTTAATTCATTTTTATTAAATAGATCGATTTTGTTTAAAATTAAAATAATTTTTTTCCCATCTTTTATAAAAGAGCTAATTTCGTTTAACTCATTTCTATTTAAATCTCCCGAAACTATAAAAAGAATAAGATCTGAATGATTTATGTGAGAATAAACTTTATCAGGGAATTTAATATTGCAGAAATCAAATCCTGGAGAATCTAACAACTCTAAACTATTGAGTTTTTGATCTTTAAGAGTCAAGGTTTCCGATTGTATTTCTTTTGTGGTCCCATTAATAATATCTGTTTTGAATATGTCTTTTTTTAATAAAGAATTTAAAACGGAGGATTTCCCTACCCCTGATTTACCATATGCGCCAATTCTTATTTTTTTTTCTTTGAGTCTTAAAAGTTGTTGATTAAAAGAAATTATTTCTCTATTAAAAAAACTTTTTTCATAATTGGTAAGGTCAATGGTCTCCCACCATTTTTTTAAAAGTAAATAATTTTCTTTAATTTTAAATTGTTTCATGATTTATTCTTCCACCAACCGGCTAATACAGATAAAACAGCTTCCGCACCAATAATTCCCACGAATCCACCGAATTCATCTACTACTACTTTCACTCCTTTATGGTCCTTGTCAAATTTAGTTAATAATTTATCTGCTTTAATCATTTCGGGAATGTAGTCCACAGGTTCGCAAATTTCTGATAATAATTTTTTATTTTTTCCATTAATTAACTCTGCCAAAATTTTTTCACGCTTTACTACCCCTTGTATTTTGTCAACTTTATCTCCCAAAATAACCCACCATGGAGAACTGTCAGACATTATAAGTTTTGAAATTTCATCAAGATTTGAAGACCCATCAAGACAAGGTGCCGATACCCTAGGGGTCATTAAGTCTTTAGCTTTTAAATCATTTAATTGAAAAACCTTAAATATCATTGCTGCCTCATCAGCCTCTATAAAACCTTTTTGACTTCCAATTTTTGCCATTTGTCTAATTTCTTCTTCATCAGTTGAAATTTCGTTTTCTGCTGTTATAACCGGAAATATTTGTTCAACTAATATTAAGAATGGCCTCATTAAAGTATTTAATATTCGCAAGATAGGAACAGATAATAAAGCTATTTGAACTGAAAATCTTGTGCCAAGAGCTTTTGGTAGTACTTCTCCTACTAAAACAACTAGTATGTAAAAAGTTATTGAAAAAAGAGTCAAACCAAAACTGCTATTAATTACCAATGCTCCGTATACTCCTAAAATAAGACTACCAATTATATTAAATCCATTATTAGTAATAGTAATTACAGTCAGCGTCCGTCCAAGATGTTTTCTAAGTATTAGAAGTTGATTTGCAGAACTTTTTGGCTTTTGTCTAGAGGCAATTTCTAAAATTCTAATTGAATTTACGGCTAAAAAAGCTGCTTCTACTCCCGAACAACATGCTGATCCAATTAAAATGATAATTATAAGTAAAAATAAACCGTAAACACTTGGTTCCATTAAAGTAGATTAGGTACTAACTCTGTTTTAATCCATTCTTCCATTTTTTTTTTAAACACGCCAATACACAATTTATGTTTGAACCTGACCATACAGTTTTTGAAAAAAGAAGAGAAATATTCCTAAATAAATTAGGTGGAAAAGCTGCTATTATCCCTGGGGCTAATCTTGTAAAGCATCATGCTGATTGTGAATATCCTTTTAGGCAAGATAGTAATTTTTGGTATTTAACAGGTTTCGATGAGCCAGATGCAATCGCTCTTTTCTTATCACATAAGCCAAAGGGAGAGAGATTTATTATGTTTGTCGCTCCTAAAGATGTTATAAGCGAAGTCTGGCATGGCTTTAGATGGGGTTTAGAAGGGGCTGAAAAAGAGTTTAAGGCTGATAAGGCTCACTCAATAAACGAATTAAGAGATTTACTCCCAACTTATATAAATGGTTCTGATGAACTTGTTTTTTCAATTGGAAAGCATCCAATAATAGAGAAAATAGTACTTGAGATATTTTCACAACAACTTGAAAATCGCTCAAGATCCGGGATTGGTGCAAATTCTATAAAATCTCCAGAAATTTATTTAAATGAGATGAGATTAATTAAAAGTGAATTTGAGATTAAGAGAATGAGAGAGGCAATACAAATTTCAGCAGAAGCTCATGAACTAGTTAGAAAATCTATCACATCAAAGAAAAATGAAAGACAAATTCAGGGTCTGCTTGAGGGTTTCTTTTTAGAAAAAGGGGCTAGAGGACCAGCTTATAACTCAATTGTTGCATCAGGAGATAATGCCTGTATTTTGCATTACACTTCAAACAACTCTCCCTTGAAGAAGGAGGATTTATTGTTGGTGGATGCTGGGTGCTCACTAATTGATTACTACAATGGAGACATAACAAGAACTATTCCAATAGGTGGTAAGTTTTCTAAAGAGCAAAAAGTTATCTATGAAATTGTATTAAGTGCGCAGAAAAATGCAATTAAAAGTGCTGTAAAAGGATCGAATTCTAGTGCTGTTCATGATGTTGCTTTAACAATTCTGATAGAAGGATTAAAAGAAATTGGGTTATTGTCTGGTAGTACTCAGGAGATCATTGAGAATCAATCTTATAAACATCTTTACATGCATAGAACCGGACATTGGCTCGGCTTAGATGTTCATGATGTCGGAGCATACAGAATGGGAGACTATGAAGTTCCATTGCAGAGTGGAATGATTCTTACAGTAGAGCCAGGGATATATATAAGTGATAGGATTCCAGTCCCTGAGGGACAACCTCATATTGATGAGAAATGGAAAGGTATAGGGATAAGAATAGAAGATGATGTTTTGGTCACAGATTCAAACCCAGAAGTTTTAAGTATTGCTGCATTAAAAGAAATTTCTGATTTAGAATTTTGAAATTTGACTTATCAAGTTAATAAATTTATTTTTTATTAAGTTTAAAGCTCAAAAATGAATAATTCCGATTCATATGATTCAAAACTTTCTCAAGCAAGAGGCTTAGCCAGTCAGCTTGGCATGTTTGCAGAAGAAAACGATATCCCCAAAGATCTTTGGGATGCATTGGAAGCCACTATTTATGATTTTTATGAAGTATCTCATGATAGATAAAAATCCTGTTTATGAGTTATCAATTACTAAAATCAAAAAGTTTTGAATAAATCAATCAAAATGTGACCATAAACTGATAAATTATTTATTAAACATAAATAAGTGAATGACCTCATCAGATAAGTTAAATCAAAATTCAACAGAAAAAAAAGAAAAAAACATTGAGGCCCCAAAGTCTAAAAATTCTTCTACTAAACTAGGAATGATGGGTGCTACAGCTGTATTAGCAGCTGCCACAATTGATGAAGATGGAGTACCTACTGGTTATACCCCTAAACCTGATGAAGGAAGGTTTATAATTAAAGTATTGTGGTTACCTGATAATGTTGCTTTGGCGGTCGATCAAATAGTAGGTGGAGGACCAAGTCCTCTTACTGCTTATTATTTTTGGCCAAGAGATGATGCTTGGGAAAAATTAAAAAGTGAACTAGAGAATAAAGGTTGGATTACAGATAACGAAAGAGTAGAAATATTGAATAAAGCTACTGAAGTAATAAATTATTGGCAAGAAGAAGGTAAAACAAAAAAATTAGAAGAAGCCAAATTAAAGTTTCCTGAAGTAACTTTTTGTGGAACCGCTTAAATATTAGTTCTTTGCTGCTTGAATCCTAGCCTCAGCTTTCGAAACCTCTTTTAAGGCTTTAATTTTCTCAGGATTTTTTTCATTTTCACCAAATTTGCTAATTGCTAATTTTGCTTCTTTAAGATCTTTTTCAGCATTTTGAACATTAATCTCAGAACCAATTTCAGCATTATTTACTAAAACTATGACTTCATCTGATTCAATTTCAGCGAAGCCTCCCATTAGAGCTATTGATTTCCACTGGGAATTCATTCTTAGCCTTAAAACGCCAATATCTATAGCAGTAACTAAAGAGATGTGTCCTGGTAATATACCAAGTTGACCAGTAGTACTAGGAAGGATTACTTCTTCAGCTTCGCCTTGATAAACATTTTTATTAGGAGCTAAAACTTTTAGAGAAATTGCCATAAATTTAAATTATTGAAGGTTAAATATATATATATATTCAAATATTTATTTTTCTGATTTAATTTTTTCAGCCTTTGCTTTAACTTCATCAATATTACCAACTAAATAAAATGCCTGTTCTGGTAAATCATCCAATTCACCTGATAAAATCATATTGAAACCAGCAATGGTATCTTCTAATTTTACATATTTACCAGACATTCCTGTGAATATTTCTGCGACAAAGAAAGGTTGTGAAAGGAATTTTTCAATTTTTCTAGCCCTGTCGACTGTTAATCTATCTTCTTCAGAGAGCTCATCTAAGCCAAGAATAGCGATTATATCTTGAAGTTCTTTGTATCTTTGTAAAGTTGATTGGACAGCTCTGGCTGTTTTGTAATGCTCATCACCAACAACTGATGGTTGTAACATAGTGCTTGTTGAGTCCAATGGATCAACTGCTGGATAAATTCCTTTAGCTGCAAGAGCTCTAGCAAGCACGGTTGTAGCATCTAAATGGGCAAAGGTTGTGGCTGGAGCAGGGTCTGTTAGGTCATCAGCAGGTACGTAAACAGCCTGAATAGAAGTTATTGACCCTTCTAATGTAGATGTAATTCTTTCTTGTAATTCACCTACATCAGTTCCAAGAGTAGGTTGATATCCAACAGCTGAAGGCATTCTTCCAAGTAATGCAGATACTTCTGAACCAGCTTGAACGAATCTAAAAATGTTATCAACAAAAAGTAGAACATCTTGTTTATTTACATCTCTAAAATGTTCGGCCATTGTAAGTGCTGATAAGCCTACTCTCATTCTTGCACCAGGTGGCTCATTCATCTGTCCAAAACATAAGGCAACTTTTGATTGAGTTAAATCATCTGCATTGATAACGCCTGATTCTTTGAATTCTTCATATAAATCGTTCCCTTCTCTAGTTCTTTCTCCTACGCCGCCAAAAACAGAAACTCCACCGTGTTCCTTAGCGATATTATTAATTAATTCTTGAATAAGAACCGTCTTCCCTACACCAGCACCTCCGAATAATCCAACTTTTCCTCCTTGTCTATAAGGAGCTAAAAGGTCGATAACTTTAATTCCAGTTTCAAAAACTTTTGGTTTAGTCTCTAAGTCAGTTAACTTTGGAGCAGCTCTATGTATTGGAGCAGTATCTTGAGTATTTACTGGGCCTTGTTCATCTACTGGCTCTCCTAAAACATTAAATATTCTTCCTAAAGTTGCTTCTCCTACAGGTACGGATATTGGCGCTCCTGTGTCGATTGCCTCCATGCCTCTTACAAGGCCGTCTGTGCCACTCATTGCCACTGCTCTAACTCTATGATCCCCAAGTAGCTGTTGGACCTCTGCAGTGAGCGCTATATCTTGTCCAGCAGGATTTTTAGCTTCAATTCTTAAAGCATTTAATATTTTGGGTAATTTCCCAGCTGGAAATTCTACATCTAGAACTGGGCCAATTACCTGACGAACTACGCCTTTTGTTTGTGAAGAAGTTGATGGAGTTGCTACCATTTTTTATTGATTGGTGATGATTAGCTGATTTTAAACAGCTCATAATCCGAAAATACTACCACCTCATGGGTAGATTCGTTAAATGGGTTCGGCCACCCGCACAGTTTAAGTATGGTTTAATTGCCTCTTTGCAGATTATGTTGTTGAAGATATGGATGGAGAAATTCTCTTTCCTAATTTTATGGCGCAAAGCGTCTCAATCATGATCCTCCATTAATTTATGGCAGCTGTTTCACTTACAGTCTCTACAGTAAAACCACTGGGAGATAGAATATTTATTAAAGTTTCCGCATCTGAGGAAAAAACTGCTGGGGGCATTCTTTTGCCTGATTCAGCTAAAGAAAAACCACAGGTTGGAGAAGTTGCTCAGGTGGGCCCTGGCAAACTTAATGACGATGGTTCTCGACAAACTCCAGAAGTGAGTATTGGCGATAAAGTTTTGTACAGCAAATATGCTGGAACAGACATCAAATTGGGAGGAGATGAATATGTCTTGCTCTCGGAAAAGGATATTTTGGCTGTAGTAAGCTAAAGTATTTGTTTCAAAAATTATTAAAACTTATTACTAAATTACTGCCTCAACATGGCTAAAAGAATTATTTACAATGAGCAAGCTCGTAGAGCGCTCGAGAGAGGAATTGATATCCTTGCTGAGTCTGTGGCTGTAACGCTTGGACCAAAAGGAAGAAATGTTGTACTAGAAAAAAAATTTGGTGCTCCACAGATCATCAATGATGGTGTCACAATCGCTAAAGAGATCGAATTAGAGGACCACATTGAAAACACAGGGGTTGCCTTAATCCGACAAGCAGCTTCAAAAACTAATGATGCGGCTGGAGATGGTACTACAACAGCCACTGTTTTAGCTCACGCAATGGTTAAAGCAGGGTTGAGAAACGTTGCTGCAGGAGCTAATGCAATTACCTTGAAAAAAGGAATTGATAAAGCTACTGAATTTTTAGTTGATAAAATTCAGGAGAATTCTAAACCTATTAGCGATAGCAATGCTATAGCTCAATGTGGAACTATTGCTGCTGGAAACGACGAAGAAGTTGGTCAAATGATTGCCAATGCTATGGATAAAGTTGGTAAAGAAGGTGTTATCTCCTTAGAAGAAGGTAAATCAATGACTACTGAATTAGAAGTTACAGAGGGAATGCGCTTCGATAAAGGCTATATTTCACCCTACTTCGCAACAGATACTGAGAGAATGGAGGCTGTTTTAGATGAACCATATATTCTTCTGACTGATAAAAAAATTGCCTTAGTGCAAGATTTAGTCCCTGTTTTGGAACAAATAGCTAAAACTGGTAAACCATTAGTCATTATTGCAGAAGATATCGAAAAAGAGGCTTTAGCAACTCTTGTTGTCAATAGATTACGAGGTGTGTTGAATGTCGCTGCAGTAAAAGCGCCTGGATTTGGTGATAGAAGAAAAGCTATGCTCGAAGATATGGCCGTTTTAACTAATGGACAACTTATTACTGAAGATGCGGGCTTGAAATTAGAGAATGCTACCTTAGATATGCTCGGAACTGGTAGAAGAATAACTATCAACAAAGAAACTACAACTATTGTAGCTGAAGGTAATGAGCAAGCAGTTAAAGCTAGATGCGATCAAATTAAGAAGCAAATGGATGAAACAGATTCCTCATACGATAAAGAAAAGCTTCAAGAACGTTTAGCTAAATTAGCTGGAGGTGTAGCAGTGATCAAGGTTGGAGCTGCTACCGAAACTGAGATGAAGGATAAAAAGCTACGTCTTGAGGATGCTATTAATGCAACAAAAGCAGCTGTTGAAGAAGGAATTGTGCCTGGAGGAGGAACTACTCTCGCTCATCTATCTCCTATTTTAAAAGAATGGGCCGATAAAAATTTAGAAGGAGAGGAATTAATTGGAGCTAACATTGTTGAAGCTTCACTTACTGCCCCACTTATGAGAATTGCTGAGAATGCAGGCTCTAATGGAGCTGTGATTGCTGAAAATGTAAAAACTAAACCATTTAATGATGGATTCAACGCTGCTACTGGAGAATATGTGGATATGTCTTCTGCTGGTATAGTTGATCCTGCGAAAGTTACACGTTCAGGATTACAAAATGCAGCTTCAATAGCAGGAATGGTTTTAACCACTGAATGTATAGTTGCAGATTTACCTGAGAAAAAAGATTCAGCTGCTCCAGCAGGTGCTCCTGGTATGGGCGGTGACTTCGATTATTAACTAAAAATTTGTTTTTAATTACTTCTTTAAAAGGGATCATTCAAAATGGTCCCTTTTTTATTATACTTTTTATGAAATCCAACCAGCGCTGAGAATAATTGCGAGAGATAAAAATATCACTAAAAAAGTCCAAGTTATTTTGTTTAGAGAGGCTTCTGCACTACTTGCGCTGTTGAACATAGAGCTTCCACTGGCAGCTATTCCTCCCATCCCATCACCTTTAGGACTATGAAGTAAAACTAAGAGAATGAGAAAGACTCCAGAAAATACCCATATCCAACTAAAAATTTGAATCATTGCTCAAAAACTATTATTAACTTTAAACGTGTTGAACGACTTTATTATAACCTTTTAATTCAATTTCTTGAATAAGTGATTTGCCTGTCATTTCTCTTGGTATTGGGAGTTTTAATAATTGTAATAAAGTGGGAGCAATATCTGCTAAGCCGGCATTATCTCTTAAATTAATTTCATTTCCCATATTTGGGATTTTTCTTTTTTCACCTTCAATCAAAATTAATGGAACTTTATTTATTGTGTGAGCAGTCCATGGTTCTCCTTCAGGTCCTTTCATTACCTCTGCATTACCATGATCGGCTGTAATAAGAATGCTTCCACCCATTTCTCCAGTAGCATTAACTATTTGACCTATACATTTGTCAACTTTTTCTATGGCTTTAATTGTCGCATCCATGTTGCCTGTATGACCAACCATGTCAGGATTGGCAAAATTTATTACAACAAAAGCATAATTTCCACTTTTAATTGCTTTAGAGCAACTAATAGTTAATTCTTCCGCGGACATTTCGGGTTCCATATCGTAAGTTGCGACTCTTGGAGATGGAATCAAATGTCTCTCTTCTCCTGGTAAAGGAATTTCAACTCCTCCATTGAAAAAGTATGTTACGTGAGGATATTTTTCTGTTTCCGCGGTTCTGTATTGCTTAAGTCCGTTCTCTGAAACTATTTGACCTATAAAATTATTGAGGGATTCAGGAGGAAATGCAACTTTAACGGGAAAGTTCTGATCATATTGAGTAAAAGTGATAAAATCTAGATTTGGAAAATTTTTTCTTTCAAAGTCTGAGAATTCATTGTTTGAAAGGGATTTAACTATTTGTCTTGCTCTGTCTGGACGAAAGTTAAAGAAAATAAAGCTATCTCCATCTTTAAGATAGTTTTCAGAAATTCTTATGGGCTCAATAAATTCATCGGTTATGTTTTTGGCATAACTTTTTTCTATGTAATCCTTAGGAGAAATATTTGTTATTTGAATATCTGGATCAGTTAAATTAGCATATGCTTTCTCTGTTCTATCCCATAAAAGATTTCTGTCCATTATCCAGTATCTTCCGCATATGGAAGCTATTTCGCCAGTATTAAATTTTTTTATACATGATTCTATTTGATTTAGATATTTAGAGGCACTTTTTGCAGGAGTATCTCTTCCGTCGGTAATAATATGGATTGCAACTTTTTTGATTTCATTATCAGATGCCCATTTTATTAAACCTAACAAATGATCTATATGACTATGTACACCTCCATCGGAACATAATCCCGCGATATGCAAAGTAGAATTATTTTTCTTTAATGAATCAGCCATCTCTTTTAACTCATTAACCAAACCTAACTGATTATTTTTTACGATATTTGAAATCCTTACAAGTTCTTGTTGTATTATTCTTCCCGAACCAATGGTAAGGTGCCCAACCTCTGAATTGCCCATTTGACCATTTGGGAGGCCTACATCAGATCCACTAGCACTTAGAAGAGTATGGGGGTAAGCATGCCATAATGAGTCCATGATTGGCGTATTGGCACTTTTTATTGCATTATCTGATTTTTCTTTTCGATAACCCCATCCATCAAGTATTGCAAGAACTACAGGGCTCTGAGGAACACTTAATCTTGTTATATTTTTGCTGCTAATCTTTGACATATTTAGATCAAATTCATTTTTAACTGATCCAACCTTCAATTTAGCTTTAAACCTTACTCTTTAACAATTTATATTTAAAATAGTTAGCTTTTGCTAATTTATGAAAATATTAGACGACTTTTATTTATTGATAAATCATGTCAAAGAAATTAAAAAAGATCGTGATACTTAATGAAGTTGAGCTAAGAAAGACCATTTCACGTTTAACTTCTGAAATTATCGAAAAAGTAAAAAAACTGGATAACCTAATATTGGTTGGAATCCCGACTAGAGGAATTGAGCTGACCGAATTGCTAGAAAAGGAATTACTCTCTAAGACAGGTTTAAGAGTTAGAAAAGGAACAATTGATCCAACTTTTTATAGAGATGACCAAAGTAGAGTTGGAACTCGTTTAATAAAAGCTACAGATATTCCAACTCCTATTGAGAAACAAGAAATTCTTTTAATAGATGATGTAATTTATACAGGAAGAACGATTAGAGCTGCAATGGATGCTTTATACTCCTGGGGCAGACCTCAAAGAGTGATGTTGTTAGTAATGGTAGATAGAGGTCATAGAGAATTACCCATTCAACCAGATTTTTGTGGTAAAAAAGTGCCTACTAGTAAAATTGAAAGTATTAGTTTACGTTTAAATAATATTGATAATGAAGAAGGAGTTTTTCTTGAATAGCTTTGCTTTTAAAATATATTTCCTAAATTATATTCTCCTAAAAATTCATCTTTAATATCAAAACACTTAACTAATAGATCAGCACTTTTCGTGATTTTAAAAAAAAGTTTTAATTTGTCTTCTCCAATATTAGAATTATCTTTTAATACTATTTTTAGTGGTTTTTTGCCCCATTTTATAATTTCTTCTTCATTTTGCACCTCTGATAACTTTGGTAATCCATTTTCAAAAATAACATCATATGCTCTTTCCTTTTGCGTTTCTCCAATTATAATTTCGAATGTTTTCTGATTATTTTTGCTGGCTTGAAGGATCAGTTTAAATGGGTTTTCAGTAGGCCATGTCTGACCTTTGCAAAAAATAGGATGCCAAAAGTGTTTATGTTCTCTTTTATTAAATAATCTAATGGATAATCCTTTATTCAATATGTCTTTAATTTTTACTCCCGGGGTCATTGCTAAAGCTCCCAAGGCTATTGATTCTATAGGGGGTGGCGACTTTATTTGAATTTTTGAAATTTTTTTTGTTATCCATTCTTTAATTAATGGTATTTGAGTTCCTCCACCAACTAAAACAATTGCATTTAAGTCGTCAACTGTGCAAAATTTGCCTCTTGCTTGATTTAATAAATCTTTGAGTAAAGAGTTAAGGTGATTCAGCAGATTATTTTCAATAAGTATTTTTTCAAATATTTCTTGACTTAGGTAAAAATCTTTTTCTTGATTTTGTTCATTAAATAATTTTAATGGATATTTATTATCATATTTGATTGCAGAAGAACTGAGTTTACATTTTATTTCTTCTGCCTTTAAAAGATTTGTAACATAATTATTACCTGGAATAAAATAATCAACTATCCATTGATCGATATCTTTTCCACCAATTTTTGAGCCAGTTTTCCCAATTATTTCGGCACACCTTATCTTTTGTTTTGAAATTGAGCTTACATCATTTCCTTTAAACTTTAATAGTTCAGCTATTGGACCAGATTTTCCTTCTCCTCCCTCTATTTTTACAATATTCATATCAACTGTACTTCCTCCAATATCTAATGTCATAATTTTTGAGCCAAATGGTACATTTATGCCTAAACTTGCCGCAGTAGGCTCATCAACGAGGGCTACTTCCTCTACAGATATTTCCTCGCAAAGGTTAACTAACCATTCTCTGTAACCCCTATATGTATCTATTGGGGCGGTTAAAACAAGTCTTTTGATCTCATATTTGTGAGGCATGTTTGCCCATAAAATTTGAAAAAATTTTTTGCCACATTCATTAGGGTTTAAAATATTTTTTTGGTTAATTTTTTCAAAAGAATTTCCAATTAATCTTTTAAAGTTCGAATGAAAAAACAAATCAGAATTTAAGTTGTGCCTCATCTTTAGAGCACTAATACCAATTTTAGGAATCTTTGAAGGTTCCTCGAACCAAACTGCTGTAGGAATAACCCCTGGAGATGATGTAATACTCGGTATTTCAACTAAAATAGAATTTATATCTTTTTGATCTTGAAAAGCTATTACAGTATTCGTGTTCCCCAAATCAATAGCAAGTGTCCCAGATAAGCTTTCTTCCATAAGAAATTATTTGAATCAATTAAGTTCTTTTTGTAATTTATGTTTTGAAACGGTCAAATTAACTGTAAGATACATTTTATAGTAAAAAAAATTTTTTAATGAACATATCAAACAATGCAGGAATAGATTCTAATGATCTTGCAAAAAGAGGTGAGAGCTTGATAAGAAAATCAACGAATAGATATTTAACTACAGTGAAAATTGCTTTCAGAGCTAAACAAAGACGTTTTGATGATTTTGATGGTTTATTAGAGGAGTCAACTATTAAACCTGTTCAAAGGTCAATTATTGAACTAAGCGATGAACAAGATCAACCAGATTTACTCCCCGGCTAATTTTGGTTGAAGACCGAAAAGGATGGAAATTACTAAGAGATTTTAAAAAAGGCAAATTTTGCTTTTTGATTGGTGTTGATAATTGGTCAATTGAGTTACAAAAAAGTGAATTCTATTCTCTTTACCTTCTACTCTTAAAAATTAATGAACAACTATTAGTTATCAAGGATCAACTAATGGATGAGGAAACTATTACTTTGGAATTAGAACAGTTACCTTGGTATGTTCAGTTGGAAGGGAAAAAAAATGAATGGAGTTTAAGGTTTGTTTTTGAAAGTCAAGACCAAACTAGATCCTTCGAAATGTATTGGCCGATACCAATTGCACAAGATTTATTTTATGAAATAAAATATATGTGGGAATCAATGAATTAAAAGATAAATAAAATCGAAAATTTTAGAAAATATTTCCCCCTCCAAAAAAAAATTTTTCACAACTTTTCCACAATATTTTTCCATAAAATATCTTTTGAACTAAAGCATGTGGAAAACTTCTGGTTTTATTTAAATCTTTATATTTAAGTTAGATTTAATTTTACAAAATGAATTTAGATGACCCCCGCTTTTATGACTGGATTCTCATCATTCTATGATCTGAGACTGATTCTCATAATGCTTGTTGACGAATTAGTGATTTTGAAGAAAACTACAATTTGTAGATTTAAATTTCAACAGATTTTCAAGATGCAAAAGCTAAATTATGACGAGAATTCAAAAGTTTTAAATCAGAAAGATGAAGTAATAAGTTTCAAATGTGAACTTCAAGAAAATCTTCAAAAGGCTATGAAAGAATTCGTTGAGGAGCATCCTAACTGGGATCAATACAGGATACTACAAGCTGCTATTGCAGGATTCTTGATGCAAAAAGGATTTCAAAATAGGGATTTAACGAGACTCTATATTGGCAATATGTTTTCAATGAATTTTGAGGATTAAAAATTTTTTATATTTTTTCTAGTAGTATTTTTGCGATATCATTTCTGACAGGAAGTATAGATAGCCTATTTCCTTTTTTTACTACTAATAACTCATCCTCATTAAATAAAATCTTTAATTCAGATAAACTTAAAATCTTATTAGATTTTGAAATGTATTTTACTTTTACACAATCCCATCTAGGATTATTAGGTTTCGATTTTGGATCAAAATATTTTGAATCTTGATTAAATTGAGTAGGATCAACAATATTCAGATCTATTACCTCCATAAGTCCCACAATACCTGGGGGTTTACAATTCGAATGATAGAAAAAAACTCTATCTCCTTTATTCATTTTTCTCATAAAATTTCGAGCCTGATAATTTCTTATTCCGTCCCATAAAGTTATACCGTCATTTTTTAAAGTATCTATGCTGTAAGCATCAGGCTCACTTTTCATTAGCCAGTAGTTAGGTTCAGTCATAGTCTATAATTTGCGAGAAATAGTGCTGCTGGTATGGTGCTGGTATGGTGCTGGTATGGCATTTTGTTAACTTTTTCAGAAGTCAGCCAAATCCAAAGCATTTTATTTAGTTTATCGAAGATATTTGGTCTAAGAAAGTTTAGAAAAATATAGAAACAGATCGCTTGAAGTAAACTTTTTTTGAAATCAATAAACTTAGTATTTACAATCCTTTTCAGGGAATGAGAGAGTCTTCTATACCAGCAGATTGTCAAATCTATACCAGCTAGGCATGTAAAACCCAGTCATAGAATAGGTTGAATGCTCTCTCTATAGAACTAGGAGCCTGAAGCTCAAGCTGCTTCTGGAGCAAATATTCTGCTGTTTTCTCTCCAGTATCTACACCCCTTAATTAGATGATCACCTTGAGGAATAAGCTTTTGATGAAAGGGACAAGTAAGGATGGTGACACAAGAACTTGTCGTGCTGTACCTGAAGTGATTGCAGGTAATACATATCTTCCGTCGTTTTCTTACTAATATTTCGTCCTCTAGATAATCCCATTCCTGCCAGTCCTCCATAGCTATATAGTACAAGTGTACTAATATTTATAGCAACTGAAAAGGGTAAGAGTCAACAAGTTTATTTGCTCTTTAAAAGGATAGCTCTTGCCCTATTCCATCTCCGCTCGAAAGACTCTTCTCTACTCGATTCTTCTATCTGATTTCCATACTCATCTACACCGTTGTAGTAGACGCCTAGAACGTATTCTACGAAGGGTTCAAGGGCTTTCCTACTCTTGGATTTAACGAGCTTTGTGAACGCTTCCATAGACCTCTGAAGCTTGTCTCTTTCAAGGTTCTGTATCCACATTGAACCCTGATGATGATAGAGAATTACCTTCACTACTTCGTCGTAGCTGAGCCAAGGATGAGCTTCTTTTATCTCTTGTGTTCTGTCCATTTGTTTTTAGTTTTAATTGTTAGTTATCTATGAGTAGTTTTCGAGGGGTGGCATGGGGGTACATACGACCGTGCTACATCGTATATATGACCTGATAAATTTCTGTTGAAAGTTTACGAGTACAACCTTTCAATAGCTTCTTTTTGTTCTTGCTTTTTTATCTCCTCGGCATCTAAAACAGGGCAGGAATTTTGATTTAGCGATGAAATGAAAGTGCTTGTGTTGAATAGTTTGAAAAGTGGTGGGAGTAGTTGGAATTTCATTTAATCTTCCTAACCTAACTTTGCTCACATATCATTAATGCAAATTTAGACTTATCAGAATTAAATTTTAGGGGTACTTTTGGAAGAATTACATTAACTTCCCTAGTACCTATTTGTTGTACCTCTAATGTGTCGCAGTAAACGTTTACTATTTTTATTTTTTCTTCTCCATTCACCCATTCGCCTTTGAATTTATATTCGTATTGGCAAACATCATCTATACATCCTAAAAATCTATAAAAGAGTAGAACACCGATATTGTACTGCTTGCCAGTTATTTTCTCGTGTGAAATCCACTCACCTTTGACAATTTTATTATTCTCGGGACTAAAACCAACAAGTAAGGATAGAAATAACGGAGCAATTAGTAAGCGTTTCATTTAAAACATATTCTTTTTCTTAGATTTTTTGCAATAACCACTAATTCTTGTTTCCTCGATTTCAGAGGTTTTAAAGTCTTTGTGATAATTATAAAAATTAACTGTTCCATTATTTCTATCAAAAGAATATTGCGTAAAAATTTTGCCATGGCTCCTAGCGGTTAGTTCTCTCCAAATTCTTATTTCATCTGCAAGGAAAGAGGCATTTTCATATTTTCTGGTATCTCCGTCGTATGTAACCGCTCCACTTTTATTAATTTCATTTAAAGCAACTAAAATATTTTTTTGATAATTTTTGTTTTTATAAATATTTTTTTTCGTCGTTGAAGACTTTGTAATCCTCTCAAAATCATTCAAAACACAATCGAGATATAAGGTCTCTGAAAACGATGGAGAAATTAAAGCTATAAAAAATAAAAAAGTTAGAGACTTGATTATCCGCATTGTTTATCTTCTCCCGTGATGCAGTATCTTTTTATTTCGCTATTTAATCTTTGCTCACAACTAATAGTCATTAAAGGTTTAACTGTTCCCTGCCCAAAGAATTTGTTTTGATAGTGATAACAAACCCTACCCCTTACTTTTCTCCATTGCTCCCAAAGTTCGTCATTATTTAATTCTTTTTTTAACTCCCAATCACTTTTAAGTAGATCTTCTGAAGCACATCTTGTATATTCTGGAGTTGAACCAGTTGGAACGCATTCAAATGGATAATTTTCAAAGTGACTTTCTTTCCAGCTTTCGAAACTATGATCATCAGCGATTACAGCAGTAGGTAAAGCAAGAGCAGTTAGTAGTGGGATTAGGAGGCGTTTCATTTATTCCCATGTGGTCATATCAGTAGTTCCTTGTGATCTTTGCATCCAAGAATATTTCCAAGTGCCATTTACATTTTTAAAAATGCAGGTGTAAGTTGAAAGATCTTTATTTTGAATTCCTTTATAACTGAAGATTTCATTTAAAGTGAAAACTGCGTAAGCTATTTCACTGTAAATTTCAATTTTGTGAGTTTTGATGAGTTCTGATGACTCTGCGACTAAATCTTTACTATCAAACATTCCTACTAATCCCTTTGCAGAGATTGGATTCCCACTCGGTCTTACAGCCAAAAAATCCTCAGTTACGTTTGGTATTAGAAAGGAAGAATCTTCACTGGTTGCATAACCATTAATTAAATCTTCTATGGCTTTAGTATTTGACATAAAAAAAAGGGGCTAATACCCCTTATTTTAGATTGACTGTCATCAGGTTGATTTATTCTTCAGGATTCAAAGTAGGGACACCTTCTGCTGAAGCTACAGCAACCCACATAACTGCTGAAGAATTACCACTATTAGCCATTGTATGAGCAGGAGTATTTGCTGAGAGAACAAATGAATCCCCCTCTTTAAAAGTTTTACTAATACCTGTCTTTTCAGCAAGTGTTAATTCACCACTTTCAATATGACCCAATAAAGGTACAGGATGAGAGTGCATTGGTATCGTTGCTCCATTTTCAACTTCTACCCTAATCAAACGCATTTCAGCTTTTCCTTTTGGATACTTAAAATTATCTCCATCAATGTTCTCTGAAGAGGTGAAGATTTCTTGTACATCAACAGGAGATTCTGCAGCTATAGAAATGCTTGGATTGAAAAGCATTAATGCAAAAACAAATGCGATGAATAAATTCTTGATCATGAATTTGAATTTCTATAAAGTTAAGTAGACTTATAGTATTTATTTTTTAAATATCTGTCAGTACTTAATTTAACTTTTTTCTGTTTTTGTATAAATCTTTTATAGGGAACTAGCCCATTATTTAAAATAGTAATGTTAATGTGAATTTTTTCTTACTCTCTTTTATAAATTAAATCTTAAATTATGTAGAGAAACTTATATTGAACTACTTTTTGTATAAGTTATATAAATGAAATAAAGTAGTCTTTTTTACCAAATGAATATACCTGTTGTTAAATAAATATATTTGTCCTTTAAAAGCTCCTAAAAAATACTTTTTCTTGAAATAAAGATTGACAAGACATTCATAAAAAAAACTTTTATAAAACATTAACTTCTTTTATGAATATGTTTCTAACCAACAAGACTCGTTTGAAAATTAAGGATATTGTAAAGAGGATTTCACTAGATGAACCTGTCGCATTGGAAGAAAGAATTTATGTAGAAAAGTTTGCAAAGCATAATTCAACTATATGGACATGGCTTAAGAAAGCTAATAGCTTAAGAAGATATGGTAAGCAAAAATCAGATGGAATAAATGGACTTATCCAGAATCTTGGCCTTGATGGTTTAGAAACTGAAAATCATTTCGATCCCAAAAATGATGATCTTGCTGATTGGTTTAGTGGATCTCCTGACTGGGTGAGGAGGAGCTAATTGCCCTTCGTTTAGAATGAAGTCAAATTAATAATGAAAAAAGGCAACCTCCTCAACTTTTTCTTGGAGCATAATCACAAATCCCGAATTGCATATATTCCATTTGTGCATCAGTTAGTTTTCTCTTAATTGATAAAGTTTCAAACAAACCACCAAATGCATTTTGAATTCTATTTTTATTAGAATTCCGTAATTCATAATTAACCCACTTTTTTAGAAGTTATTTAGTATTTGTTATGTAATAAGAATCAAGAGTTATAAAACCTAAAATACAAACTATAAATTAATCTTTTTTAAAATATTTCACTAAATTCATAATCAGTATTTTTGCTCTAGGAAATGTGAATCATCACCTTTAAATTAGATCCACTGATTGGAGGTTTTACTTCATGAGTACTTACAAAACGAAATACTTTAAAAACAAAAAAAAGATCAATAACACTCTTTGGTTGGATAAATTAATTAATCAACTTGAAAAAAAATCAAAGGGAGTTTGATCATGAATACGTTTAGAAATAAACAATTCAAAAATGAATTAGATCCCAAGTATGCCTTTTATGATTGTCTTCGTAGTTGCGAAATTAAGCGTAATTCTGAAAAGACTTTAGAAGAATGCGTCGAAAATTGTGAACCTAGTCCCTTGCCAAAGAGTCTCGATGGCTAAAAATAGGAATTTAAACTCTATTCAATACCTATTTTGACGTTATAGGGTTTTTATATAAATTTAAAGAGGTTAAACTTATGACCAACCTCGCAATTGAGTTACTTATTCTAATTGTAGTTCTAGTTAATTTTGCAGCGATCCTTACCTCTAAAATTTATTCACAATCTATAAAAGAAATTCAACGCAAGAGATTATTTTGTAGTGAATCTATAAGTAATCCATATTGTGTTTTTTGATAAATTAATTCCAAACTAGTAACTCTCAAACTAGAGATCTAATATTAAAAGTTAAGATCCATAAAAACTAAAAATAAGGTGTATACGGCACTTCTGTTTTTAATGAATCTCCGTAATAACTTTCAGCTGACTTTAATAGGATCCAATAAATAAAATTCAGAAATGATTTTTCCATAGGAACATTTATACCCTTTCCTAATTCAAATCAGAATTTCAAATAAAAACATCGTAAAAAATACTTAACTGAAGAGATTTAGATTTCCTTAGTTAATTTGTGATAGTTTGTATTGTATGAAATGCTACTAAAGTACGTCTTGTCAATCGATTTGGTAATTTTGCTTATTGATTCCTTTAATTTCTGCAGATATATTTAATAAACTATAAAAGTAAAAATTTATGAGTACTCAAAAAAGTCAAAGCCATAAAAGACAAGATCAAAATAATACAGAATGGTTAGATGAATTAATCAATAAGATTGAAAGCATGAAAAATAAAATATCAAATACTTATTAATCAATCTTCTTTTACATTTGTTATGAAATCAGCTTGTAGTTTTCTAGTCTGGCTTTTTTGATGATTTGATAATTCTCCATGCTTCTGATGCGGTGTCTGCATATTGAAAAAGATTTAAATGTTCATCTTCAATTAATCCGAGATCAGCTAAATATTCAAAGTTAATTATCTTATTCCAATACTCTCTTCCAAAAAGTATGATTGGGATTTTAGTTTTCATTCCTGTTTGACAAAGTGTCAATAGTTCAAATAATTCATCTAGCGTTCCAAAACCTCCTGGGAAAAATACAGCAGCCACTGATCGCATTACAAAATGAATCTTTCTCAATGCAAAATAATTAAACTTAAAGCAAAGACCTGGTGTTATAAAAGAATTAGGGATTTGCTCATTAGGAAGACTGATATTTAACCCTATAGATTTACAATTTGCTTCAAATGCACCTCTATTAGCAGCTTCCATAATTCCAGGCCCCCCACCTGTCACAATTACGTGAGAATTACATTTTTTATTTTGATTACTAATTGAAGCAAGTTTAGAAAACTCTCTTGCGGATTGATAGTAATGACTCATTAGAAGCAAATTTTCTAATCTATTTAAATTTCGTTTTAGAAGTATCGATTTATGATTTTTTTTAATTAACACTTTTATATTTTCAATTCTCTTTTTTGTATTTGATTCTTCTGTAATGCTTGCGCCTCCAAAAATAATTATGGTTGAAAGAATTTTATTTTCTTCAAGGATTAAATCTGGTTTAGTAATTTCAAGAAGCATTCTGACTCCGCGCATTTCATTTCGGCTTAGTAGACCAATATCTTCGTGAGCCAATTTATAAGTATCAGAATTAATAATTAAATTCAGGTTTTTTAGATTATTACTAGGGGATATATGTTTTTTCATTTAAAGAAGAGTTTTAACTTTTCTTTCTAGAGGATTAAAATAAATTCTTTTGATTTTGTTATTTTCGTAAATCCAATGAACAGGTGGACTTTTTCTTGCCTTAATTAAATTAATTTTGTCTAATTTTTGAGGGATAAATTCTTTAGCAGGATCAAAAAATTTATCTCTTTTAGGTTGGTTTAAAACAATACTACCTTCTTTCCCTGAGATTGATCTGTGATAAGTTCCTATAGGAATTTCTAATGCTCCCATAGATCTATTTAAATAAATCACATGATGAGGTTCATCCCAAGAAGGATTTATTAAAACAAATGTCCTTTCCCCGGTGATAACTAAATTGCGGTCAATTTGATGATTGTGAACGTAATATTGCTCATCTTTTAAATCATCTGGAGGAGATATAGCTTCCCCGGCATGGATAACAACATCAGAACCATTAGAATAATCTATGCCTGCATCGAAGAATGTGACTTTTGGAGTCTCTCTAAAAATATTTATTGGGAAGAATTTTAATTCCATAGTGCTAACTCCCTTTTAGAAAATTTTTAAATACTAATAAAAATTTATTTACTTATAAAAAACAGCTATTTTTTGATTTTTAATTGCAACAAACCAAGCAATCTTCTTGATTTGGATAATCTATACATTCTTTATTTAAAGTTTCTTTTAAAAAATCTACTTTCTTAACATAATCAAGATCTTTTAATTCTTTGTTCGGAACCGTGAACTGAGTTTGTAGTTTCATTTTCTATTCTCCAAATTAATACTGTTTTTTGAATCCATTCCAAGTTTGAGAAAACCTTAATCCCAGATAAGAAATTAAAATTGTCCAAAATAAAATTTCTATACCTAAATTAGTCATTTGCTTGGCCTCCTTTCTATCTAATTATTCTTTAGGACGGGTTTTATGTAAAAATCAAGCGTAAGAATACCTAAAAGTTAAAGTTTTAATCACAAAAAATCTTGCAATGGTTCTTACTCGGATAATCTGTACATGCATTATTCCAATAAGCTTCAATTTTTTTGAGCTTATTATCAATTGAAAGGTCTTTTTTATCTAAATTAATTTCTTGGATAGTAAATGTGTCATTAAGTGCCATAAGACTTACCCCTTGACTTCAACTATGTTCTAATTCATTTGAATGTTAAATTTCAAGTTTTATTTGTGCGGTTATAGGGACAAAATTGTAAGGATTAAGGATCAAAAAAAAATCTCATATTATGAATAATTGCAAGGAAAATATCTTCAAAATACTTATTCCAACTTTAAAAAAAATTGTATAAATTCTGCTAGAAATTTTATTCTCTTAATACCTTCTTAGGTCTGCAAGTATCTATCATTTATCTAATCTAACTGCATTTTCTCTTAAAAATCTCAGTGATCTTCTGAGGTTGAATTTCTTGTTGATATTCTCTACAAAAATCAAAAAATTTATCTAAGAAATCTTTTATTGAAGAAGATATAAAAATTAGCGTTTCATTTTAAAAGTAAAGTATGCAAAACCACCAAGCAATAAAAGACTCACAACCCCATAAGTAATCGCTATGCCGTACATGTAAGTCATTTATTTATAAAGACATAAGCAGAATATAAATAAACTAAGAAAACTCCAATAGCTATGGAACTTCCATAAATAAGAACGTTCCAAAATCTATATAATTTAGGTTTTATAAATTCTTTTTCTTCTTCTTTAGTAATCATTTATTTTCTTTTTCTTTTCTGGCAGCATTACCTTTTGCTCTTAATACCAAGGTTATCGTAAGGGCAGCGCTTAATATCACAGCATCAATTAATAGGTGTGGGGAAATATTCATCAGCTGAAAAGAGAAATAAGAAGAGTAATTATCTTTTCATAAATAAATCTATTTAACATTAAAAAAAGAGGGGTTTATCCCTCTAAGTTTAGATCGACTGTCAATCACAGTCTATTTTAGCTTTTTAGCTTCTCTAAAAAAACAGTATTTTATTTAGCCAGAGCAAGAGAAGGCACCTGCAAGAATATTTTTAAAAATTGGTGCTTGACCCAAGCCATACAAAAAGAAAGTTGATGATGCGAGAGTAATAGCTATTTTAGAAGTCCTGTTAACTTTCAAATTTGCGACTTTTGCAAATGCAGAGTTCATTTGTTCCTTAATTTATTGTCTTTATAATAGCTGCAAAAATTAAATATTCAGCATCAATATTTACCAAAGAATAATTTTATTGCTCCTTTTTCTCAGCTTGCATTTTTACTAGCTCAAATTCATTTTTGGAAACTATTCTGATTTTGTATGCTGGATATCTTGTCTTCCACCATTTATTGATCGAAATAGCTACTCTTTCTAAATTTTGTGTACAAATATTCACCCATAGAATCTTAGTTTCAACTTCTTTGTAGAATTCCCAACTTGTAGATAAAGCCATTAAAAATCGCAAATGAAAAAATTCAATAAATTATGGGAAATGGTACATATGCTAAAACTTTTGTTTTTATAAGAGGATTTAGTTGAAGATATAGAGTTTTCATTAAGTGGTAATAAAAAATTTTAAACAAAAGATTTACGTCACTTTCAGCTTTTAGGAAAGTATTACTTTAATTGTATAACGAGTTTCAATTAAAAAATATCTCCGCAAAGAAGGGGCCAAAAATTGACCCCTCTTGGTGAAACTCTTCCAAAGAAACACCATTAAAATCTTACTCTGAAAGTTGCAAAGTTAAACAAATTAACAAAATCAAGATTAACAATTTATGCGGCCTTTTTAAAAGGGTTCATATTCCTTAAAAAGTTATTACTTTCGCGGGTACTCATTTTTCTATATCTTTGATTTATATCCTGGATATACTTTCTAGCTTTCTTATCACTTTCAATTTTCTTTTTTCGAAGACGTAAAGCCCTTAAATCTTCTATGGACATGAGGCCATCATCTTCATTGAAATTTAAATGATTAAATTGCATCAGTTTAAGAAATTAAGTTTCTTCTTTAAGTGCAAGATTAACAACCTTATCTTTATTTGCAATAGAGATAATTAACCAACTTAACTCAAATTTGTTATTAAATTTTCAGAAAGCTGTGAATTTAAGTATTAAAGACTTTCTAAAGTCAAGAAAAACTTTTGATTGAATTAGATGGAACTTCTACAGATACAAATGATTCTCCATAATGAGATTCGGCTGATCTTATAAGTAACCAGTAAAAGAAATTTACTAAAGCTTTCTCCACGAGGATTTAGTAACTAATTTAAATAAACTCATCATTTTTGTAATAGCAATATACAAAATAAAATTATTACGCAATCAAGATATTTACCTTATAAAGCATAGTTGCATATTAATTCAGAAAAATTTGTACTCTCAGGCTTTAGGCAGCGGACTAAATCCTCATGGAGTATTGGACTTTATCCCGCTCTATTTTTTAGCAAAAGAAAAATAGCACTGCAAGGTAACTAGATCACAAATTTTTATATTTGATTCTGAATAAGCTAATTGATCAAGAGTAGCTGACCATATGTTGGTGGTTTTTATTGTATAACTTTGCTACGAAACTTTTGTTATATCAATGTATTTAGTATTTTTGCTCATTGATATATTCATTCTTAAATAATATTATTATTGATACCTAAAGAAGGTTCAATTTTGAAAAAAATAATTAAATTTTTTAAATTGCTCAAGAGAAGAATCGATATTCTTAATGCAGAGACTGAATTGAAATTTATATTGGAACATAAGTAATGGGATTCCCACATTGCCCTATTTGCGTAGTTTTAGCATTTGTTTCAGTTTTTATGGGAGTTACTCGTAGTTATATGTTCTATATTCTTGTTAGGGAGTTTATGAGAGCCGAATCTATTTTTAAATTGAAGTTTAGTTTCTATTAATTGTTGACATCTAAGTATAAATACTTTATAAATGGATTGTAGTTAATACTACGAAATCGTCCGATCTACCATCTGATAGACCGCAGTACGACTCAAGCCATAGGACGGGGACTTGAGCAAGTTCAGGAGCTGCATCATGGTAAACATGTATTTCAATGGAAAGTCATTCGTATATTGTAGAAAACAAGAAGCAAAGATTATAAAGCTTACTTATAGAGGATCTATTTACTTGAAATAAGATTTCTAATTTTTTTTAAAAATTTGGACATTTATTGACGTTTTTGGATTAAGTATTTATTAATACTTGATAAGAAAAACTTATAGTAAATATATTTTTTGCCTATTTAAAAATTCATATATTCGTATATTTTGTAACGAGAAATTTATTATAAAATAATTAACTTGTAACTAAATTTTTAAAGGTTTATGCAACCTATTTCTGAGGAACTTTACAAAAAAATAGTTGAGAGTTCTAAAAAATGAGTAAGTTACTAATTGCTTTATTGGCTTTAGATATAGGCGTTAGTCTATCTAAAGTTTTTATTTTTACCTGAAAATCAAATTACTTAGCATAAAAGAAGCAATTGCTTTCTAAAAAAAGAAATAGTTATTTAGTATTCTTTAATTGATGTATTTATTTTATAAAATAAAAAATTAACCCAATAAAAGAGCTACCTAGAAGTAATAGCACCATTAAAAGAGCTATTAACTTTGCTAATCCCATAAAGATAAATCCGAATTTCCTGTAGATCTTTGCATCCAGTGAATTTTCCAAACATTATTTACTTTTTTAAAAATTGACGTAACTGTTGGCAAGTCATCATTAGGTGTCCCTTTATAAGTAAATTTTGAACCTAGTGTAAAAATGCACATTACTATGTTGTCGCTTAAAAATTCGAATCGGTGAATTTTGGTTATTTCTGCTTTTTCTTGAACTATATCACCAGTAATCATTTGTTCGAACCCTTTTGCATCTATAGGATTACCACTAGGTCTTATGAATAAAAAATCTGGAGTGGCATTTCCAACAAAAAAATGAGGCCATTTTTTTGGGATTAGCAAATTCATTTAATAATGAAATTATTGTTTCTTTATCATTCATAAAAAAAGGGACGTAACCTTTCTAGTTTAGATCTACTGTTTAAAATGTACAAATCGAAATAGGATAAATCTAAAAAACTTGTTAGGATGTTCGAAATAATTTGATTTTTAATATAAACCATGATCAATTCATTAAACAGATTATTGCCCGTTGGCAAAAAGGTCAAAAAATATTTGCCTTTCTTTATTGGATTTAAATTACTTACTTTTACTGGCTTTCTTACTTATTTAATGAATCGCTAATTGATATAAGACCTCAACAATAAAGTTAAACTAAATTAAGATCTAGTGAATAAAGAAGAACGAACTAAAAAATTTAAGTCTATGTCAAGTATGCAAAGACAAGAACTGATATTAAAGAAGATGAAAGAGAGAGGCATAGAGGTGGGAAGTGGAATTCCGAATAAAAAATACGATAGCAAAGAGGTTTGTGAATTAATTCACATAGCAAATTGCTTCCCAGAATTAAGAGAGAAAAAATAAAAAAATATTTAGATTTCTTTAATTAAGATATTTATTTTGCTTCCCTTATTGCAGAAATAATTAATCCACCTACTAATCTGAGATTAATAAATACTGCTCTTTGATGGAAAGGAAATACATGAAAAATTATTGTTGTTGGGATAAGAAATAGTAATAAAAAAAATTGAACCGATTTTTTGTTTTTCTCCAAATATAAAAAATCCAGTACCCAAGATAAGACATATAATTGCTCCCACTAGAAGAATAGATGAAATTGGTTCAGGAATGCCTTTTGTAGAAATATATTCAACCGTTCTTTCAAAATCATTTATTTTGATTGGTATGACTGAGATAAATATTGCTGAAATTGATACTCTTGAAAAAAAAATCTAAAAAAGATTTGATCCTTTTATTTTTCAAAAAAGAATTTTTTTATAATCTTACTCATAAGAAAGAAATTTAATACTTTTGATAAATACTTAATTAGTCTGAAATACTTTTATATTTTTCTCAAATAAGCTTAGCTAAATTTATAGAAATCTTTTAATTAGTGTGAATCTTGTTAAGGTAATTAATAGTAATTTATGAATTGTCTTTTTATATTTATGAAATAATAATCTAATTAAAATAAATGTTTAAAAAATTTCTATTAACTTCTTTTTTACTTTTAAGTTCCCTCATAACTATATATCCTTCAAAAAAAGAAAATACTAGTTTTTGGGATTATTGTTATTCTTTAGAAAAAATAATTTCTAGAAATACAGTAGAAAGAAATAAGAATCTATCTAAAAATTTTAGGTCTTTAGCAAAAGATATTGCTCTATTTGGGACAAAAAAAACTAAAGGCACTTTCGCTAATAAGATAATTGATCAATATAAAAATTCCAAAAAATTATTTATTATTACTTTTGTTCCAAACAAAATTTATTGTTTAGCAGGATATTGGATCGAGGAGATAAGTCCAGGAAAATTTGAATCAATTTTCTATCAGAAAACCAAACAAAAAATAAATGAATATAAGAATACTAAAAAAGAAGTAGATGAATTCATTAAAGGAATTAATTTAGAATATAAATCTATAAAAAAAGAAATTAATGATTTTTTTTAGAAAATTAAAATTTTTTTCTAATAGAGTCAATTTATTTTGACTTTCTAGTTCCGCCATAGGAATAATCTTTATGTTTAGAAATTAGATTCCAACATTCTTTACAACAAAAAATCCAGTTCGTATGAATTATGGATTTTACTCTATAATGAGTTTTACCTGGCTTATAACATAAATCACATTTTTTCATATATCTATTAATTTTTTAATTTGTTTTAGATATGCAAAAGTATGATTTAAAAAGAATCACGAAAACAATTTTATCGTGTCATTATGATAATGCACTCTACACATCCTGAAGCAAAGCAGTGGTTTTGTTGAGTGCAATTATTTTAATTGTCTGATAAAAATTTCCAATTTATACTTTTTAAAATTTTTTTTGGCAATCTCATTATTTATTAAAAATTTATTAGACATTTTATTTAGCTTTCCTTAAAAATAAATTTTTGATTATACATCTAAATTTGAACTTTAAAAAGAAACTCACGAATCATATTTATTTAATTTTATTATAATTTTATTAATATTTATTAGCATGAACATTTATCTATTCTGGATATTATTTTTAGCTCTATGGGCAATAGTTCCCTTAATGATTATTAAAGGGAGAGTAGACGAAGCACCTAAGATTCAAACTTCACCAAAAGTTAAAGCAAAGAAAAAAGGTTGGTTCAATTAAAGTAATCACGGACCTAGTAAAAATAATCTTCAAGATAATTCTTGATAATTTACATTAAAGTCATATTTAACTTTATTTATTAAAAGTGCAAAAATCAGATGAAAAATTTCTTTATTTGGTTGTTCTTGGTGGCAGAGCAGATAAGGCTAATATCGAATTACATGATGTAAGGTGGGTTGTTGGATCTAGAATTGAAGATACTTATGATGTTTTAAAAAGGGGTTGGTTTGGATTGCAAAAAGGATTGCATATTGATAGCTATAAAAAAATAAAGTATATAGATGGTTATAAAATAAATCTTCGAAATGTTGAAAGTTTAAAAAGCAAAAACAACAAATTTTCTGATAAAAGTCATACCAAAAATAATTTATGGTTTATTAATATTGGAGGTTATGATCCAAGTTCTATGCAGGAAAAACATGAGTTTGGATTAGTAATAGCCTCAAGTAAAATAGAGGCAAAAAAAATAGCTAAATCTAAATGGCTTATCGGGTGTAAAAAAAAGCATAAAGATGATCTTACTTCTTTAGAAAAGTTAATTAGTTGCGATGACTGTCAACTAATAAAAAAGATAGGTAATTGGGAAATAGAATTAACTCAAGATAATAAATTTATTGAAGAAAACACTTATCCTGATTGGTATGGTTATAAAAGAATAGACAGTAAATAAAGATCTAAAAAAATTTTCTTACTAAAGAATAATATTAAATAATTATATTTTTTTCATAGTTTTAAAATATTAAAAAGAACTTGATCTTCTTAATAAATAAATTCCACCTCCCAAAGATATAAATACTGGCAACCAAGCAGCAAATATTGGGGTTAATAAACCTTTTACTCCTAGTGAACTAAATAGGAATGACATAATATAGTAAATTAAAATAAGAATAACGCTTAATCCAAATCCTTGGCTTCGTGAAGATCTTAAATTAGATTTTGATCCCAAACTACTACCTATCAATCCAAATACTAAGCAGGCGCATGGCAGAGTAAATTTTTCTTGAATCCTTACTTTCATTTTTCTGGCTTCTTTTATATTACCAGAATTCTCATATATATTTTTAGCTGCAATTGCCTCTGCAACTGTCATATCATTTGCATCCTTTTGAATTTCTGAGACTTTAAGAGGTCCATCGCCTAGAGGATAAAAATAATTTCCGAAATTTACAATACTTGTTTGAGCATCAGCAGAAAAATAAACAATCTTACCATTTTTAAAAATCCATCTTAAATTATCTTTATCAAAGGCGGCACTTTCTGCTGAGAGAACTTGCTTACTGCCAATTCTTGAAAAATCTAATAAGGTAACATTTTTCATAATTTTATTTTTAACAACTCTTGAGAAGAAAATTTGTGTGAGATAAGTATTTTTTTCACTTGGTTTATTTGTTTTTGGATCAATAAGCGAACCATATCCAGGGAAAAAAACATCATTACCAGTTTCAATTATTGTGGATTTCCCTAAACCATCTCTAATTGAGATTTCTGCAAGTTTATTAGAATAAGGCACTAAACTATTGTTAAAAAAGAAAGTTAGACCAGTCATAATTATCGAAACAATTAATGCAGGGACAATAAATCTTGATGTTTTAATTCCAAGACTCCTTAATGCTAATAACTCTGAGTTTGATGACAATTTACCATAAGTTAATAGGGTCGATAACAATACTGACATAGGAAATGAGAGTACTAAAAAACCTGGCAATTTTAAAATTAAAATCTTTAAAGCTAATGTGAATGGAAATCCAAATTCTACAATTTTCCTTATTAAGTCAAACATTACTCCAATTGAAAGAGAAACTACTGTAAAAGCTGAAATAGAAAAGATTAAAGGTGGCACTAATTGAGCTATTAACCACTTATCTATAAGAGGTATGATTCTTATCAAAGAATAGATATTTTTTACAAAATAATTAAACATAAAATTTATTTAAAAAAAAGTTTAAATTTTTTCAATATTGAATAACTTGGGATGATTAATAAACTAGGGAGATAAAATAGACTCCAACAACAATGTGGATATGCAAAAATTGCGAGTAAAATTTTAGATCTTTTATGAATTTCTATATTAAAACAATATTCTTTAATTAAATCATATCTAAATAAATTTTTTTGGATAGGTTTATATGATTTTAATTCTTCACCAAAAGTACAATATATTAATATAGAACTTACAATCCAAACAAATATCCATCTCCCATAATCCCAACCTGAAAAGCACAAAATAGAAAAAGGGAAGAATTGTAAAGATAAAATAAAAAACTTTATCCTAAAGTCTTTACCTGAATTATCTCCTAAGAAAAAACTAGCCAAGAAAATAGTAGTTGTTATCCAAGCTAAAGGAATCCATAAAATACCTTTGAAATCAATCAAAGATTCTAAAAGGATTTTAAAAACTTGTTTAAAATCCCAACCAATTGCACTTATAGCTCCCAAAGGAAATTCGTAATTAAGGTTTTCAAAAGGGAATAAAAATGAATTATTTAACCAAGATTGATGAATAGAAATTGCCTGATTTTGATTACCTTTAAAAATTAAACAACAAATAAAAAAGCATAATGATGGTATAAATTTAAAAAAATTATAATAATTCTTTTTGTATTCATTATCTTTACTAATAATAATAAACTGTATTGGCAAAGCATAAATTGCAAATGATTCATGAATCAATATTGCAGCAATATTTAGTAAATTTAAAAAAATAAGATTTATACTTTTTGATTTCATAAGTTTTAAAGAAATAAGAAATATTAGTAAAAGAAGTAAATCTTTCCTTATCAAGAAATCGCCGATTACAGGCGCCATGAATATGCATGGTGATAGTAAAAAAACATCTGAAATTTTATTTTTAGCCTCAAAAAAAGTTAATTTTATTAATAGATAATATGATGAAATACTGATTAACCAAATTATAAATATTGGCGAAATTTTTGTTGCACTACTAAAAAGGTATAATCCTTCTCCTAATAACCCTCTTCTTACAAATCCACCTTGATAATTTATTAGCCACTCCCCAATTGTCCAACTATCATTTAAATAAGTTTTATTTGATAAGGTGTTTAGTATCCCACCTAATATTATTAAAAAAGAAAATCCAATAAAAAGATTTTTATCCAAATTATTATTGCTTTTTCTATATTTTTGAATAAAGTGCATATTACATTTTTAATCTAATAGATAAGTCTGACTTAAATAAATTATCAGGATCCATTTCTTTTTTTATTGATTTCCAAGATTGATATGAACGATAAGTTTTTTTAAACACTTCAGGTTTTTGTCGCAAGTCTTTAGCTAAATATATTTTCCCACCTATGGAAGCAAGTTCATTATCTAATTCATCAAGAACACCTAATAATTTAAGATTTGATCCAGGCAAATCAACCGCTAGAGTCCATCCCGGTTGGGGGAAAGATAAGAAAGGGTTATTATTTCTACCAAATCTTTTCAAAACAGTGAGGAAACTATAAGCTGAACATTTCTTTAATTTATCTAGAGTTTTTGAAATAAAATATGATTTATCGTTAGGTACAACAAACTGATACTGATAAAAACCTTGAGAGCCATAAATTCTATTCCAATTACTTACACCATCAAGAGGATGAAAAAATTGAGAAATTGTTTGTATATTATTACCCATCGTACTTGACTTCCTAAACCATAACTCATTAAAGGCTTTTACAGTAAATTTATTTAATAAGCCATTAGGAAATAGATTAGGTGCACTTCCTAAATTTTTAGAATTGTAGAAAAGATGATTTGAATTTATATTATCTAAATCTTCTAATCTTGCATGTTCACCACAAGTTAAAACTCCTCTTGTTTTTTTATGTAAACTATCAACCCAAGCAACACTATATGAATACTCCTTATCTTTAGATTGCATTAATTCGAGTAATTCATCTAAATCGTTACAAATAAATGTATCTGCCTTTATAAAAGAAGTATCAATTTTAATTAAAGAGATTGTTGCTTCAATTATGATCCCTGTCAAACCCATACCGCCAATGGTTGCCCAAAAAAAGTTATTTGTTTCAGCAGAATTATTTTGAATTGGCTTCAATTCCTGAATTTCTCCTCTACCATCAATCAGTAAAATTCTTGATATATGATTACCTAAGCTTCCATCTTTATGATGATTCTTACCATGTACATCTGCAGCTATGGCTCCACCTATTGTGACTTTGGCCGAACCTGGTGATACAGGTAAAAAATATCCCAAAGGAACAATTACCTCTAATACTTTTTCAATAGAAACCCCACCGCCAACTGTTAGTTGATTGCCTGAGATAGAGATACTTTGAGAAAAGTTTACATTTAATATAAAATCTTCTTTCAATTGAGCCGCATCTCCATAAGATCTTCCAAGTCCCCGAGTTATTAGTGAAGAGGTATATGATCCCTTAATAAAATCTTTTATTCCTTGTTCAGATTCTAATTTTATAAATTTAGATTCAACAAAAGATTTTCTACCCCATCCTGAAATTTTTTTCTTTTCAATTAAAGAATTAAAATTTAAAAATTGTTTCATAATTTTGAGATAATAGATTTAGGTAAAATTGAGAGAATTTTCATTACAATTAGCCACCAAAAAGGTAAATATTCAATCCCTTCACGATATGGTTTATTAATTAATTTTTTTGCAATATATTTTTTACTTGCACATAAAATTTTAGGAGCTTTTTTAATAGTTGTGGAAGTATAAATCAAACCAGCTTTGATTATCCTTATTTTAAAAGGTTTCTTATTTAAGGTATTATGCAAGCCCTCACAAAAAATTGTTAATGCTGATTTAGCTGCTCCATAATGATGATTAGAGGGTCTACCCAGATCCCCCGCAACTGAGCTTAAAATCCAAAGATAACCAGGTTTGGATATTCTATCTTCAGTAGTTATTGAATTTATCCAAGGTATTAAAGAATAATAATTTACTCTTGAAATCTTTAATGCCTCATCTAAATCATTTTGTGCCAAAATTGAATTTCCTAAATAACCTGTTGCAATAATATAAAGATCATAGAAACCTATATTTGGTTTGGCTTTTAAATCTCCTTTTAGTAGATCAAACTCTTCAATAGTTATTTCCAAATCAAATTGATCTTTTAATCTTTTTAAAAATATCTCATTTTTTTTGGAATCTCTTGAAACGAAATGAAATTTTTTTGTTCCTTTCTGAACCAAATGCAAACATATCTCTTGAGCTATTTCGCTATTCCCGCCAAGAATAAATGCGCTTCTGAAGATATTTAAATTCCCTCTTTTTCTATTAAGCATCTTTAAAAACTTCTTTTTGAATAAAAAATAATGAAACAATTCCTAGTAATGATATGTACCATAATGTCATCAATCTAATTATAGATGTAATTGGAATCCCATAATCAATTGGGATACTTTGGATTTTTAAAATATAAACAGTAATTGCTTCGGTCGAACCTAAACCACCTGGCAACATAGTTAAAGCACCGATTAATCCAGCAGTAGTATGTATAAAAGTAGATTCCAAGAATGAAATATCAAAACTTAATTTATGCAAAAGTAATAAGAAAGATACTCCCTCAAGACCCCATGAAATAATCGATAGGAAAATAATTTTAAGTAAGATGTTTATCTTTAAAATACTATTGAAATTATTTAATTTTCTTAAATCTCTGAATTTAAAAAACTTATTTAAAAAGTTAAATTTTATTTTATCAATATAGTCTATAAATTTTCTATATTTATTAAATTTAAGTAAAAAAATTAAAAGTATAAAAAAAATTATTATTCCTAATATTAATAATTTACCAAGAGGTAATATTAAAGTCTTTTCGTTATTCAATAAAAAACAGAAAAAGTATATAATTACTGTAATTAAATCAAATAAACGTTCAAAAATAATTGCAATAAAAGAATAATTTAAAGGGACATTAAATACTTTCTTAAGGAAAAAACATCTTACTAATTCACCTATTTTCCCGGGAGTGGCTGTAAAAGCATAAGATGCCAACCATAATTTAGATTCAGTTTTTGCTAAGGGATTAAAACCAAAACTATTAATTATTATTCTCCACCTGAAATATCTCATTAAATAACCTATTGATATGAGAAATAGACCAAAAGAAATTTCATAAAATAATTTCTTAGTCAAAAAAAATAAATTACCAAAATTGCCAAAATCAGAAAAAAATAAATAAATTAAAAGAGTTAAAGGAAATAAAAAAATTAAAGACCTAAGTGATGAATTAATTTTTTTATTAATTAAATTATTCAACTAGCAAATCCTATATAAATGATTACTAACAACCAGGATAATACTATTATTTGAATGGGCTTATCAGTAAATATTATTTTTTCTGGGGATTCAAGGTTTATACTCGATTTTTTTAAAATTCTATTTTGCTTAATGTCGCTCAACATTTGATATCTAAATATTCCTAACATCACCAAAGGGATTGTGATAATCATGAAAGGCGAATTTGAACCTCCTATTGATGGACCATAAGCCCATAATGAATATGTCATGATCGTAGAAGAAGTTAAAACTGCTTCAAACTTATTTATCAAAGTTAAAGAATAACTTTTCAAAACTTTTCTAGTATTTAATTTACTATTTTGAAGATTAACTATTTCAGCTTTCCTTTTTTCAACTGCTAAGAAAAGAGATAACATTCCCACAGACAATAGAAACCATGAAGAAATAAAAATGTTTGCAGCAACACCACCAGCTACAGAGCGCAAAATAAATCCACTCGCTACACAAAAAAACTCAATTATTGGTATATGCTTTAATTTAAAGCAATAAAGAATTTGAACTAAAAAGTATAAAACTAAAATAAATCCAACAAAATTATTTATACTAAATCCAATTATGAAACTTAAAGAAAAATAAACTAAAGAAAGTATAAATGCAGATTTTATAGAAACCATACCTGATGCTATTGCTCTGAATTTTTTTGTTGGATGTTCTTTATCTTTATCTCTATCTATGGAATCATTTATCAAATATATTGATGAGGAAATTAAGCAAAATGCGATAAATGCTTTGATTGAAGTTAATATAGTTTGCGTTTCAAAAGAAAAAGCGAAAAGAGGGGCTAAAAATACTAATAGATTCTTAGTCCATTGATTGGGTCTACTTGC